>JALYMV010000176.1 GCA_030773575.1 Actinomycetota bacterium | reverse complement strand
CCCCTCGGCCGCCTGCTCGGCCGCGCGGGCGATCGTCGCCGCGTCGAGCGGCTGCCCGCGCAGCGCCTGCTCGACCGCAACGGCCCGCAGCGGCACCCCGGCCATGTTCGTCAGCCCGACGCGGACGTCCTCGCAGGTGCCGTCGGCCGCCTTGCGCACGAGCGCGCCGACCGCCACCATCGCCCAGTCCTCCGACCGGCGGTTGAACTTCTCGTAGGCGTGGCCGTAGCCGTCGAACGCCGGCAGCCGGATCTCCGTGACGATCTCGTCGTCGCCCACCGCCGTCGTGAGGTAGTCCTGGAAGAAGTCGGCCGCGGCGACCTCGCGGCTCCCGCCGTCCTGGCCGTGGATCGTCATCACGCCCTCCATGGCGAGGACGATGGCCGGCAGGTCGGCCGCCGGGTCGCCGTGGGCCAGCGTGCCGCCGAGCGTCCCGCGGTGGCGGACCTGGGGGTCGGCGATCGTGCCCGCCGCCTTGGCCGCAAGGCCGAGCCCGCGCTCCCTCGCCACCGTCGCGTGCGGGGTCATCGCCCCGACGCGGAAGTGGCCGTCCTCGCGCCGGATGCCGCGCAGGCCGGGCACCTTGCGGATGTCGACGAGCAGCTGCGGCGCCGCCAGGCGCAGCTTCATCAGCGGGATGAGCGAGTGGCCGCCGGCGAGGACCTTGGCGTCCTCGCCGCCCTCGCGCAGCGCGCCGATCGCCTGCTCGAGCGTCTCGGGCGCCGTGTACTCGAAGTCGACGGGGATCACGCCGCACCTCCCTGGGCCGTCTGGATCTCGCCCCAGACGCGCATGGGCGTCAGCGGCATCTGCAGGTAGGTCACCCCGAGCGGCTTGAGCGCGTCGACGACCGCGTTGAGCACCGCGGGCGTCGCCGCGATCGTCCCCGCCTCGCCGACGCCCTTCACCCCGAGCGACGTGGTCGTCGACGGCGTCTCGGTCCGGTCGAGCTCGAAGGACGGCAGGTCGGCGGCGCTGGGCAGCGCGTAGTCGACGAACGTCCCCGTCACGAGCTGGCCGTCGTCGTCGTAGTGGATCCGCTCGTAGAGCGCCTGGCCGATCGCGTGGGCGATGCCGCCGTGGACCTGGCCGTCGATGAGCATCGGGTTGATCGCCGGGCCGCAGTCGTCGACCGCCACGTAGCGGACGACGTCGACCTTCCCCGTCTCGGCGTCCACCTCGACGATGCAGGCGTGCGCCCCGAAGGGGAACACGAAGTTCGACGGGTCGTAGAACGCCGTCTCCTCGAGGCCCGGCTCCATCCCCTCCGGCAGGTTCTCGGGGATGTAGGCGGCGCCCGACGCCTCGGCGAGCGTCATGCCCTTGTCGGGCGACCCCTTGATCGCGAAGCGCCCGTCCTGGAGCTCGACGTCCTCCGGCGCGGCCTCGAGCTCGTGGGCGACGATCCGGCGGACCTTGTCGATCACCTTGTCCGTCGCGCGGACCACCGACTCGCCGCCCACCGACAGCGAGCGCGAGCCGTAGGTCCCGAGGCCCTGCGGCCCCGTCGCCGTGTCGCCGTGGATGACCTCCACCTGGGCCGGGTCGACGCCGAGCCGGTCGGCGACGATCTGGGCGAAGCCGGTCTCGTGGCCCTGGCCGTGGGGCGAGGTGCCGGTGTAGACGGTCACCGCGCCCGACAGGTGGACGCGCACCATCGCCGACTCCCACAGCCCCGTCTGCAGTCCGAAGCCGCTCGGGCCGGTGACCCGCGACGGCGCGAGCCCGCAGATCTCCGTGTAGGTGGAGAAGCCGATCCCGAGATGGCGGCCCTGCGAACGGGCCTCCTCCTGCTCGCGCCGGAAGGCGTCGAGGTCGAGCCGCTCGAGCAGCAGGTCGAGCGAGCGGTGGTAGTCGCCGGAGTCATAGACGACGCCGACCGCCGTCTCGGCCGGGAACTCCTCCTTGGGGATGAAGTTCCTCCGTCGCAGCTCGAGCCGGTCGATGCCGAGCTCGTCGGCCGCCTGGTCGAGCGTGACCTCGATCATGTGCGTCGCCTCGGGGCGCCCGGCTCCGCGGATCGCGTCCGTGGAGACCTTGTTGGTGAAGACGCCGACGATGTCGGTCTGGACGGCCGGGCACTTGTAGCAGCCGCTCATCACGAACGCCCCCAGCGACGGGATCGTCGGCGTGAGGAGCATCAGGTAGGCGCCGAGGTCGGCGACGATCTGCGCGTGGATGGCGGTCAGCGTGCCGTCGGACTTGAAGCCCATCCGCATCGTCGCGACCTGGCCGCGGCCGTGGTGGGAGACCTGCATGTGCTCCGAGCGGGTCTCCACCCATTTCACGGGCCGGCCCGTCGCCTTCGAGCACGCCGCCATCAGCGGCTCCTCGGCGTAGATCTGCAGCTTGGCGCCGAAGCCGCCGCCCACCTCCGGGGCGATGACACGGATGCGCTCCTCGTTCTGCCCGAGCATCAGGGCCAGGAAGAGGCGCAGGAAGTGCGGGACCTGGGTCGAGGACCACATCGTGAGGTTGCCCGCGCGGTAGTCGGCCACCACGGCGCGCGGCTCGATCGGCGCGCCCGAGATCCGGTGGTTCTCCACCCGCCGCTCGACGATGTGGTCGGCCTCAACGAAGCCGGCCTCGAGGTCGCCGCCGCCGAGCGTCCACTCGTGGACCTTGTTGGAGCCGAAGTCCGCGTGGACGAGCGGCGAGCCCTCCTCGAGGGCGGCCTCGACGTCGACGACGGCCGGCAGCGGCTCGTACTCGACGAGGACGTCCTCGGCGGCGTCGACCACCGCGTAGCGGTCGTCGCCCACCACCACGGCGACCGCGTCGCCGACGTGCTTGACCTCCTCCTTGGCCAGCGGCCAGTGCTCGGGCGCGTTGACGTCGACGCCGGGCGGCACCCAGGCCATCGGCAGCCCGGACTCGAGGGCGAGGTCGGCGGCGGTGAGCACCGCGTGCACGCCGGGGCGCTCGCGGGCGGCCGAGGCGTCGATCGACACGATCCGCGCGTGCGCCTCGGGCGAGCGGACGATCGCCGCGTGCAGCAGGCCCGGCAGGACGATGTCGTCGGTGTAGTTGCCGCGGCCGGTGATGAGGCGCGGGTCCTCCTTGCGCTTCATCCGGCGGCCGATGAAGCCGTTGGCGGCCTGGGGCGGCTCGGCGACGCTCATGCGCCCAGCCCCTCGTTCGCGAACTCCTGGATGTTCTCCCGGCCCTCCTCGGTCGGCCCCGGCTTGGGGACCTCGCCGCGGTGCGGGTGCCGCGCGGCGGCCTGGACGGCGCGGACGATGTTGTGGTAGCCCGTGCAGCGGCAGAGGTTGCCCGCGAGCGCCTCGCGGATCTCGTGCTCGCTCGGGTCGGGGTTGCGGTTGAGCAGATCGGTGGAGGCCATGATCATCCCCGGGGTGCAGTAGCCGCACTGCAGACCGTGCTCCTCCCAGAACGCCTGCTGCATCGGGTGCAGGTCGTCCTCGGAGCCGAGGCCCTCGATCGTCACGACCTCCGAGCCGTCGGCCTGGGCGGCGAGCAGCGTGCAGGTCTTGACCGCCTCGCCGTCGACGTGGCAGGTACAGGCGCCGCAGTTGGAGGTGTCGCACCCGACGGGGGTGCCCGTGAGCCCGAGGTTCTCGCGCAGGAAGTGGACGAGGAGGAGCCGTGGCTCCACCTCGGCTTCGCGTGGTTCCCCGTTCACGCTCATGCGGACGTGCACGCGGCTGGCCATCCCGTCTCCTCCTCCTTCGAGAATGCCTGACCGCCGCGACAATACGCCTGGGGCGTCCGATGCGGAAGGGGGGTGGGGCGCCTACTCCTCGCCGAGCGAGGTCAACCGCCAGGAGCCCTCGACCCGCTGGAGCTCGACCGTGTCGCGCGAGGGCTGCTCGCCCGCCGCCGAGGTCGAGACCTGGGCGGTCGCGCGGTCGCCCGCGACCTCGATGCGCCCGACCGTGAGTCGGGGGTCCTCGACCTCGCCGAGGCCGCGGCGCAGCGCGGCGGGGCACGGCAGCCCGATCGAGTTGACGCGCTCGACGAGGTCGGGCGAGAGGTAGCGGGTGCAGAGCGCGTCGTAGTCCTTGGCCTCGACGGCGCGCCCGTAGCCGGTGAGCGTCTCGCGCACCTGGTCCTCGGGCGGCGGGGGGGAATCGCCTCCGCAGGCGGCGACCGCCGGCGCGAGCGCGAGGGCGGCGAGCGCCGCGGCGAGCCGCCTCATC
>JALYMV010000175.1 GCA_030773575.1 Actinomycetota bacterium | reverse complement strand
CGCCGCTCCTTCCACGAGGCGCGCTGCGCGGTCGAGGCGCGCGAGCTCGGCGGCCCGGCGCCCTCGGCCGGCGGCGCGCTGGCCACCTACCGCGACCTCGGCTCCTTCCAGCTCCTGCTCTCCCTGCAGGACGACGACGCCCTGCGGCTCTTCTGCGACTCGATCCTCGCCCCCATCGAGCGCGGCGAGGGTGCCTACGGTGGGGAGCTCATGCGCTCCCTCGAGGTCTTCATCGAGTGCAACGGGCAGTGGGAGCGCGCGGCGCGCCAGCTGTTCTGCCACCGTCACACGCTGCGCTACCGGATCCGGCGCGTCGAGGAGCTCACGGGACGCTCCCTCGACTCGGCGCGCGACCGCATCGAGTTCTGGCTCGCGCTGCGCGGGCGCGAGCTGACGAGATAGACACCACCAAGGAGAGATGACTCAGATGAAGGTCGGGGTTCCCACCGAGATCAAGACGGACGAGTACCGCGTCGCGCTCACGCCGTCGGGCGTGCGCGAGCTCGTCGAGCACGGCCACGAGGTGGTCGTCCAAGCCGGCGCCGGGCTCGGATCGGCGATCTCCGACGACGAGTACGTCGCGCAGGGCGCGACCGTGCTCCCCGGCGCCGACGCGGTCTTCGCCGAGTCCGACATGATCGTCAAGGTCAAGGAGCCGCAGCCCGTCGAGGTCGCGCGCCTCGAGCCGCGCCACACCCTCTTCACCTACCTCCACCTCGCGCCGGACCCCGAGCTCACGCGCGGGCTGATGGAGTCGCGCGCGACCTGCGTGGCCTACGAGACGGTCGAGGACAGCCGCGGCCGGCTGCCGCTGCTGGCCCCGATGAGCGAGGTCGCCGGCAAGATCGCCACGCAGGCCGGCGCCTTCATGCTCGAGAAGCCGCTCGGCGGCCGCGGGATCCTGCTGGGCGGCGTCCCCGGCGTGGCGGCCGCGAAGGTGATGGTCATCGGCGGCGGCGTGGTCGGCATGAACGCGGCGTTCATCGCGATCGGGATGGAGGCCGAGGTCTACGTCTACGACCGCAACATCGACCGACTCCGCGAGCTCGACATCTACTTCGCCGGCCGCGCGTCGACCTGTTACGCCTCGACGCTCGACATCGAGCAGCGCCTGCCCGAGGTCGACCTCGTCATCGGCGCGGTGCTCGTCCACGGCGCCCGCGCGCCCTACGTCATCCGCCGCGAGCAGCTGTCGCTGATGAAGCCGGGCGCAGTGCTCGTCGACGTCTCGATCGACCAGGGCGGCTGCTTCGAGACCTCGCGCCCGACCACGCACTCCGACCCCACCTACGAGGTCGACGGCATCACCCACTACTGCGTGGCCAACATGCCGGGCGCGGTCCCCGTCACCTCGACGTACGCGCTCACGAACGCGACGCTGCCCTACATCGTCGACGTCGCCGACATGGGCGTCCCCGCCGCTGCGCGCCACAGCCCGGGGCTCGCCGCGGGCGTCAACGTGGTCGCCGGCCAGGTCACCTACGAGCCGGTCGCCCAGGCGACGGGCATGGAGTACACGCCGCTCTTCGACGCGCTCGGGGAGGGCGCGGCGGCCTAGCGGCCGCCCGCCCGCAGCGCGCCGGCGATCTCGGCGGCGCGCTCGCGCGGGACGATGGACGAGAACTCGAGACGCTCGCCGCGGCCGGTGACGCGCAGCCGGGAGCCCCAGGGCCGGGAGCTCGACTCGACGCCGGCTACGTCGCCGAGCGCCACGTCGAGGAACTCCTCGTTGCGCATCCCCTTGAAGAGGAAGAGCAGCCGCCGGTCGGTCTGGACGAGGAGGCCCGTGCGGATCCCGCGCGTCGCCTCCGCCATCAGCCTCGGCTGCTCGCCGTCGTGGAGCACCTCGAGGAGCAGGTCGAGCTCGTCGGCGACGGTCCAGCGGCGCTTGAGCTGCTCCTCGGCGACCGAGTCGATCAGCGGGGTGGCCGGGTCGTCGTCCTCGATCAGCCGCCCGCGGGCGAGCTCGTCGAGGGCCGCCATGGCGGTCTCGGGCTCGACGATGCGAGCCGGGTTGACCGTCACGTAGGAGCCGTCGATCCCGTGGACGGTCATGTCCCCGTCCCGGGTGCGGACGACGAAGGCGATCTCGTCGGCCGGGATCGTGATGCGCGATCCCTCCCCGTCCTCCCACTGCACGCCCGCCTCGCCGATGAGCAGCTCGTCGGCCTGGCGCCAGGCCCGCGCCCTGACCCTGGGAGCGGCGATCGGCTCCGCCTCGCGTTCGAGCGGGTGCAGCCCCGCGCGAGGGGCGTCGCAGCCTTCGGGGACGATGACGATCATCGAGTCGAGCGCCGCCGCCAGGGCGTCCCCCGCAGCGGGGGCGGTCACGGCGGCCCGGCGGGCCTCCGCCTCCCCCGGCGACGGGGTCTCGCGGCCGAGCAGCAGGTCGTCGGCGGCGTCCGCGAGCCGGCCCAGCCTGGTCCCCCGCTCGTCGGGGTCCGGACGATCCGCGCGGCGGCGCAGGGCGTCGAGCTCCTCCTCCGTCGGCCCGAGCTCCGCGAGCTCCCCGAGGATCTCGAGCATCTCCCGCGCGACCTCGGCCCCGCGCTCGTCCAGGCAGTCGGCGCCGATCGAGATGTGGCTCGTGTCCGCGCCGAGTGGCTGGGCGCCTCCGTCGACGGAGTAGCTGATCCCGCGAGCCTCGCGCAGCCGCTCGTACAGGCGCTCGTGCGCGACGTTGAGCGCGGCCGAGAGCTCCCAGGAGCAGCCGGCGACCATGGCGCCCGCGACCCGGCCCGTGCCCGAGTCGATCCAGGCGGGGAACCGGAGGCCCGGGAGCGCCTCGGCCGAAGGGGGAGGATGGCGTTCGCCGGCGGGGAGCCGGAGGTCGAGCTCGGGCGGGCGCGGGGAGAGCATCCAGGCGACCGCGTTGCCTGCGGTGAAGCGCTCGGCGCGCCACTCCTCCACGTCGGGCGGGCGCATCCACCGAAGTCCGAGCTCCTGCAGGTGGGCGACGCCGAAACCGCGGCTCCCGTAACGGAGGTGCAGTATGCGCGAGACGAAGTCCCCGGTGTCCCTGGCGGCCTCGGTGCGGAGGACGTCGAGCTCCCTGTCGAAGCGCTCCTGGGTCGGCTCGCCGAGCGCGAGCGTGACCTCGTGCAGGAACCGGGACACCTCGACGGCGGTGCCGGACGCGTAGAAGCCGGTCTGCAGCAGGTCGACGAAGCCGTTCGTGGAGAACTCCCGCCGCCCGACGCGATGCAGCGCCAGGTGCTCGACCATGTGCGACTGGCCGCGGCGCGCCGGCGGCTCGTCTGCCTCGCCGGCCCGGAACAGCAGGGCGCCGATCGCCGGCTCGGGGCCCTGCTCCCAGAACAGGGGCACGCCCCCGTGCTCGAGCCGCTCCATACGGGCGCATGTTGCCACCGGCCGGAGGGCGAGCCGCTGCTACCATCCCGCGCCGTATGCCGACGACCTCCCAGCTCGTGCGCAAGGGCCGCACGGCTCCCAAGAAGAAGCTGGCCACGCCGGGCCTGAAGTCCGGCAAGGGCCGCAAGAAGAAGGTGGCCGCTCCACAGCGCCGCGGCGTGTGCACCCGCGTGTACACCACCACGCCGAAGAAGCCGAACTCCGCGCTGCGCAAGGTCGCGCGTGTCCGGCTCACCAACAGCATGGAGGTCACCGTCTACATCCCCGGCGAGGGCCACAACCTGCAGGAGCACTCCGTGGTGCTCGTGCGCGGTGGCCGCGTCAAGGACCTCCCGGGCGTGCGCTACAAGGTCGTGCGCGGGACACTCGACGCCGCCGGCGTCTCGGACCGCAAGAAGGCCCGCTCGCAGTACGGCGTGAAGGCCAAGTAATGCCGCGCCGCGCCGCAGCGACGATCCGGCCGGTCGAGCCGGACCCCGTCCACCGCTCCAAGCTGGTCACCCAGATCATCAACAAGGTGATGCTCGACGGCAAGAAGTCCACCGCCGAGAAGATCGTCTACGACGCCCTCGCGATCATCGCCGAGCGCACGGGCAAGGACCCGCTCGAGCAGCTCGACGCCTCGGTGCGCGCGCTCACCCCGGTCCTCGAGGTCCGTTCCCGCCGCGTCGGCGGCGCGACCTACCAGGTGCCCGTCGAGGTCCCGGCCCGCCGCGCCCGCACGCTTGCGATCCGCTGGCTCGTCGAGTTCGCGCGCAACCGCCGCGAGAAGACGATGGCCCAGCGCCTCGCCAACGAGCTCCTGGATGCACAGTCCCAGCAGGGCGGCGCGTTCAAGCGCAAGGACGACATCTTCCGCATGGCGCAGGCCAACAAGGCCTTCGCGCACTACCGCTGGTAGACGTCGCCGTGCCGCCGGCCGCGTGAACCGCGGCGGGTGGGTGAAGGAAGTGCGGAGGGGATGTGCCGGTTCGGGCTTCGCGTCCTCGTCGGGGCCGCGGGCGCGATCGTGGCCGGATGGTGGCCGGAGGAAGTGACACGCGAGGCGGAAACGGCGGCCGCGGGAGCGTCACATTCGTCCGGTTGGCGGGCCTGCAGCGCGGTCTGGTCACGCGGCGGTGGCTCCCGGGCCTGCGGGCTCTCGGCTGGTGCGATCGACTGGCGCCTTGCGGGCGGCCGGCTGCACCCCGTTCACCCTGGTGTCTACGCCGTCGGACACGGGGTTCTCGCCCCGTGCGCAATCGCGGGCGACCGCATCGCCTAGTGCGCCCGGCCGGCGGGGAGGGGACGGAGGCGGCGATCGCCGACCTCGAGGGCTTCACCGGCCCGGCCTCCTTTCCGGCGCCGGCCATCGGGTCGCTGGACTTCGACGGCGACCGGCTGGCGTTCGCGACCGCCGCGTGCATCTACCTCGCCCGCGCCGACGTCGCGGTGACCGTCCGCCCTGCGCCGCCCGCCGGGGCCGTGCGCCCGGGCGTGGGCCGACC
>JALYMV010000174.1 GCA_030773575.1 Actinomycetota bacterium | reverse complement strand
CGGCAACCTGGTCACCGCGCTCGGCGCGGGCGCCGTCCCGCTGGCCGCGCGGCTGCCGTCCTACGAGGAGGTCCTCGACGACGGGGAGCTCGGCCTGCTCTTCGAGCCCGGCGACGTCGAGACCCTGGCCGCGCAGCTGGCTCGCCTCGTGGGCGACGGAGCGCTGCGCGAGCGGCTGCGCGACCGCGGGGCGCAGCGGGCGCCCGAGCGCTCGTGGGGGCGGGTGGCCGACGACTTCGAGCGCATCTACGGTGAGCTTGCGGCGCGCCGGCACCACCCCCGCGGGCGGCCGGAGGTCGCCGCCCGGATAGCCGTGCGGCCGCACATCGACGTCGACCTCCACATGCACACGGACCACTCCCACGACTGCGCGACGCCGGTCGAGCTGCTGCTCGCCACCGCGCGCGAGCGGGGGCTGGGGGCGATCGCGGTCACCGACCACAACGAGATCTCGGGCGCCCTGCGCGCCCGAGAGCTCGCCGCCCGCCACGGGGTCAAGGTCATCGTCGGCGAGGAGGTCAAGACCGCCGACCAGGGCGAGGTCATCGGCCTGTTCCTCGAGGAGAAGATCCCCCGCGGGCTGACGCTCGAGGCGACGATCGCCGAGATCAAGCGCCAGGGCGGCCTCGTCTACGTCCCCCATCCGTTCGACCGCCTGCACTCCGTGCCCGACTACGAGCACCTGCTCGCGGTGGTCGACGACGTCGACGCGATCGAGGTCTTCAACCCCCGCATCGCGATCCCGGCCTACAACGAGGAGGCGGTCCGCTTCGCGGCCAAGTACGGCATCCCCGGCGGTGCGGGCTCGGACTCCCACGTGGCGCAGGGCCTCGGCTCGGTCCGGATCCGGATGCGCGACTTCGACGGCCCCGAGGAGTTCCTCGAGTCGCTGCGCGACGCCGACATCACCGGCCGCCCCTCCTCCCTCTACTACGCGCAGGTCCAGGCGCTCAAGTTCCTGCAGACGAAGGTCCGCAGGCCCAGGGCCGCCCCGGCGAGCGCGCGCAACTAAGGATGCAGGGGCAAGGAGAACCCGGGTCAGGGGCTAATCCGCTCGGCGGGATGCCGGCCACCGACGACGAGATCCGCGAGAAGTACCTCGAGCGGGCCATCCGCGAGCTCAACCACTTCACCCGCGATCTCCAGGGCTGCCGCCACTGCCCCCGCGGCCAGCTCATGCCCGTGCTGGGCTCGGGTCACCCGCAGGCCGACGTCTTCCTCCTGAAGTACGCGCCGACGCCGTCGGAGATCGAGGAGGGCGTCGCCTTCTACGGGCGCTCGGGGACTGCGCTGATGAAGTCGCTCAAGCGCCTCGACATCGACCCGCTGGCGGTCTACGGGACGCTCTGCGTGAAGTGCCCGGTGGCCGACACGGCGCTCGCGGGGCCGGAGTGCATCGCCCGGATCGTCGAGGAGATCGCGATCGTCTCGCCGAAGATCGTGGTCGTCATGGGTGGTGAGGCGCTCGGTGTGCTCAACGAGCTCGAGCTCCCCCTCTCGCGCGAGGTGACCGCGGCGCCCGGCGAGCTGCAGAAGTTCACGCCCTCGATCGACGCCCTCTACGTCCCCAACATCGACGAGGCGCTCGACGAGGAGGCCGCCAAGCGCGCGTTCTGGACCGCGTTCCGGGCCCTGGGGGCCTGGTATGCGGACTTTCCCCCGTACTGACGTCGCCCGGACGACGAGCGAAGCGAAGTCGGGCCGGGCGAAATACTCTTTCCGAAATGGACCTCGAGGAACGCTCCATCGAGACGGCCGAGGAGCGCTGCCAGGAGTGCGGCGCCCGGCTGACGCCGCGCGAGGTCGAGCTCGCGCTCGAGCGTGGCGGGCCCAGCCTCTGCTCCATCCACGCGGCCGAGACGACGCCCCTGGACGACGACGACCCGGCCGACGCCGGGCTCTAGCCGGACCGCGAGCTGCACGGGATCCGCACATCCCGCTGACCCGCTGCGCACGCCTGCGCGCCTAGCATCGTCGCCGTGAGCCGGCGGACCATCGTGGTGATCGAGGACGAGGCGACGATCGCAGGCGCGGTCGCCGCGCGGCTGCGGTCCGAGGGCTTCCGCGTGGAGATCGCGCCGTCGGGGCCCGAGGGCGTCGAGCTGTGCCGGCGGCTGGCGCCCGACCTCGTCGTGCTCGACTGGATGCTGCCGGGCTTCGACGGCATCGAGGCCTGCCGGCGGATCCAGGCCGACCGGCCGGTCGCCGTCCTCTTCCTGACCGCCCGCGACGCGGAGGCCGACGTGCTGGTCGGGCTCGGGATCGGCGCCGACGACTACCTGACCAAGCCGTTCAGCCCGCGCGAGCTCGTCGCACGGGTGCACGCCGTGCTGCGGCGGACCGCGCGGGCGCCGGAGGAGGAGGCGCCCGCGCGCGCCGACCTCGGCCGCTACGTGCTCGACCTCGAGGGCCGCCGCCTGCTGTGCGACGGCGAGGAGATCCGCGTCACGCCGACCGAACTCGACCTCCTCGCGACGCTCGCCGGCCGCCCGGGTCGCGCCTTCAGCCGCGCCGAGCTGCTCGCCGAGGTGTGGGAGTGGCGGTCGGGCGGCTCGACGCGGACGGTCGACTCGCACGTCGCCGCCCTGCGCCGCAAGCTCGGGGCCGACGTCGTGCGGACGGTCCAGGGCCACGGCTACGCGCTGGGAGACCTCGCGTGAACCCGCTCGCGCGCGTGCCGTCGATCAAGCTCAAGCTCGGGCTGGTGATCGTGCTGGCGATCGTCGTCACCCTCGCGACGCTGCTCGTCGCGGCCAAGCTCGGGTTCCGGCTGCGGTGGGGCGCCGTGGTCGCCTTCGTCCTCTCGCTGGCCTGCGTCCAGCTCGTCGCGCACGGGATGACCTGGCCGCTGCGGGCGATGGCGCGTGCGACGGAGGCGATGGCGCGCGGGGAGCATGGCCAGCGCGTTGAGGTCGCCTCGCGCGACGAGGTCGGCCAGCTTGCCTCGGCCTTCAACCGCATGGCCGCCGAGCTCGAGCAGACCGACCGGGTGCGCCGCGACTTCGTCGCCGACGCCGCGCACGAGCTGCGGACGCCGATCAGCGCCCTGCGGGCGTCGCTCGAGAACGCCGTCGACGGCGTCGAGCCGGCCGACCCGCGCGCGCTGCTCGACCAGGTCGAGCGCCTCGGGCGGCTGACGGACCAGCTCCTCGATCTCTCCCGCCTGGAGGCGGGCGGCGCCGCGCTGGCGCCCCGCCCCTTCGACGTCGGGGAGCTGCTCGCGAG
>JALYMV010000173.1 GCA_030773575.1 Actinomycetota bacterium | reverse complement strand
CGCGACCGGACAGGGGGAAGCGCTGTGGACGAGACGCTCATCACCACCAGCGGCAACGGATTGGTCGAGCCCGCGGCCGCCGAGGTCTCGCCGTTGCGCAGAGCGAGAGGGGGCGAGAACGGCGATGAACAGGATTGGACGGCGAAAGAAGCTGGCGGCCCCGCGCCGGCCTCCACCAGCGTCGACCCGACGACCATCCGCTCGCGAAACAGGGTCGCGCTGGCGACCGATCCGTCGAAACCGGCGCCGCGGGCCACGGACTTCACCACGGACCGCCTACTCGGCACGCGTTCCGCGCCACCCGCCTGGGGAGCGCGCCGCTTCCTCTTCGAGCTGAGCCGTGGGCACATCAATCTCGGGCCCTCGCGTGCGGAGGTCCGCGAGCGCGAACTGATCGCGCGAGCGAAGGCGCCGGTGCGCGGCTGCCGGCGGATCGCGGTCATGTCGCGCAAGGGCGGGGTGGGCAAGACCACCACGACCCTGCAGCTCGGGCACGTTCTCGCTGCCCATCGCGGCGATCGCGTGCTCGCGTTCGACGGCAACCCCGACGCCGGCTCGCTCGCCGACCGCGTGCGCCGAGAAACGACGGCAACGATCACGGACCTGTTGCGCGACCGCGCCCGCGTCGAGCGCTACGCGGACATCCGCGGCTACACCTCGCAGGCCCAGACGCGCCTGGAGGTCCTGGCCGCCGACGACGACCCCCAGATCACCGAGGCGCTCCGGCGCGAAGACCTGGATGCCGCGGTGGACCTGCTTGAGCGTCACTACAACCTGCTGCTTATCGACACCGGCACGGGTGTCCTGACCCCGGCGTCCAAGGGGATCCAGGCCCTGGCCGACCAGACCATCGTCGTCTCCGGGCCGAGCCTCGACACCGCGCGCGTCGCCATGAGCACGCTCGATTGGCTGGCCGAGCACGGCCACGCGGAGCTCGTCAGCGCCGCCGTCGTCGCGATCAACGCCATCCGCTCGACCACGAGGCTCGACCTCGACGAGGTCGAGCGCATGTTCCGGTCGAGGGTCCGGGAGGTGGTCCGCATCCCGTGGGACGCGGCACTGGACGGGGGCGGCGAGACGTCCCTGGACGAGATCGGAGGGCCGACGCGCGACGCCTATCTGACGCTGGCGGCCACCGTCGCCGACGGCTTCGGAGCGGCGGGCGCGGCGGCGCCGAGCCCGCGAGGCCAGGAGGACTAACGGTGCCTTCAGCTTCGATGATGGTGCCGGCGCGGCTCGCGCTGGCCGACCTCGCGCTCCTCATCGCCCAGTTCAACGTGCAGCCCGACAGCGACGCGCCGGGCGCGCGCGGCCTCCAGGAGGCCATCAACGTTTTTGCCTACTACGCGTTGTTGGCCGCGGCCGGCGGCTTTCTGATCGGTGCCGCGGCCTGGGCGGTCGGAGGACGGATCGGCAACGACTACACCGCCACGGCGGGCAAGATCGGGATGTTCACGGCGCTGGGGGTCGCGTTCCTCGTGGGCGCGGCGTCCGTCCTGCTCAACTTCGCCTACGACGCCGGCCGCTCGTGACGAGAACGGGACGGTCCGCAACGGTCCCACCCGCCGCGTCCCCGAGGCGAGGTCGTCGAGCATGAGCCGGCGCCGCTGGCCGCTGGTAGTGGCAGGAGCGCTCGGGGCGCTGCTGCTCGTGGGGGCGGGCTGGCTCCTCGGACGCAGCTCGGCGGACACCTCGGTCCCGACTGCGGCGGCGCCCGTCCGGGAGGTGGGCGGCGTCCCGGTCGGCGTCGAGCGCAGCCGCCCCGGGGCGCTCGCCGCCCTCGACAACTACACCGTGGTTGCCGCCGAGGCGATCTTCAAGGACCCCGGGCGGTACGAGGTGCTCGTGCGCACGGTGTTTGCGCCCGAGGGCCAAGCGCGCGAGCTGGCCGATGCCGCCCGGCTGCAGCAGCGCAGCGCCGAGCTGATCGGCACCCCGCGCGTCGCGGTGGTCGGCGCGCGTCGCCTGGAGAGCTACGACGGCGTGCGGGCGCGGGCGACGAGCTGGCTCGGCGTCATCGCGTGGCCGGCCTTTGAACGGAGCTCGCACGGTTGGCAGCTGCTGGAGACGGCCCTGCGCTGGGACGGCGAAAAGTGGCTAGTGGAAATTATGCAGCCGTCGCCCCGGACGGCGCCGGCGCCGTGGATCGTCAAGCGCGAGTCGCGAGCGGCCTTTCAGCACACGACGTTCAGCCAGGAGCTGCGGGGCATGACCGTCCCGGCCTATGGGGTGCTTGGCCGATGAGGACGTTGGCAGTGGCGCTCGGGATGGCGCTGTTCCTCGGCTTGGCGGCGGCTCCTCGAGCCGCAGTGGCCGCTCCGGTGCCCCCCGGGCAGCAGGCCGAGGCGGCCCCGGAGCAGGACACCTGTGCCGGGCCGCTGGCCGACGTTGGCGTTCTCGAGAAGACGTGCGACGCGGCGCGGGCGGTGGCGGACGCTCCGGTCGACGCGCTCAGTGACCTCGCCGGCGCGGCCACCTCGACGGTGGCCGGCGGCGTGCTCGATCAGCTCACGTCCTGGATGACCGACGCGGCGGCGTGGGCAACGGGGAAGATCGGCGACGCGATCGCGGCAACGACCACGCCCGAGCTCTCCGCGGGCTGGTACCGCGAGCGGTT
>JALYMV010000172.1 GCA_030773575.1 Actinomycetota bacterium | reverse complement strand
CACCACGGGCGCGAGGTCGGCGCGCGCAGCGATCAGCTCGTAGGCGAGCCCCGCCTCGAGCGCCCGCGCGCGCACGAGCGCCTCGGCGAGGGCGATGGTCGGCCCGTCGACCGCCTCGGTGGCGACCCGCTCCTCCTCCTCGAAGGGGATCGGCTCCGCGGCGCGGCCGCGGGCGATGACGTCGAGCAGGTCGCCCGCGCGCCGGCGCAGGACGTCGGAGTTCATGCCGCGGATCTGCGCCAGGGCGGCGCGATCGGAGGGCTGGCGCTTGACGAGCTCGACCACCGTCGGATCGCGCAGCACGCCCCCCACCGGGCGGTTCTCCTTCTCCGCCGTGCGCTCGCGCCACGCGGCGATCTCCCGGGCGACGGCGCGCTCGCGCGGGTCGAGCGACGTCGAGCGCGGCAGCCGGCGCCAGACCCCCTCGGGGTCGCGCTCGTCGGAGGCCTGCGCGACTGCGCGGCACTCCTCGCGGGCCCACTCCAGGCGGCCCCGCTCGCGCAGGCGGGCCTGCAGGTCGTCGGCGAGCGGCAGCAGGTGCTCGACGTCCTCGCGCGCGTAGCCGAGCTGCTCCTCGGTCAGCGGCCGCGCGTCCCAGCGCGTGAAGCTCGCCGACTTGGCGAGGCGGATCTGGAGGGCGTCGTGGAGGAGCCCGAGGTAGCCCGCCTGCGCCGAGAAGCCGGCGAAGCCCGCCGCGACCTGGGTGTCGAAGATGTTCTCGATCTCGCAGCCCCACTGGCGGCGCAGGATCGCGACGTCCTGGCGCCCGGCGTGCAGGACGATCTCCACCTCTGGGTCGGCGAGGGCGGCGGCGAGCGGGGCGGTGTCGAAGCCCTCGCCGGCCAGGGGGTCGAGGATGAAGATCTCCTCCCCGACCACGATCTGCACCAGGCAGAGCAGCGGCCGGTAGCGCCCCTCGGGCATGAACTCCGTGTCGATCCCGAGGCGACCCTCCTCGCGTGCCCTGGCGGCGATGGCGGCGGTGTCGGCCACTTCCGTCAGACGTTATTGACCGGGGCGCGGGAACTGCGTCGCCAGCATGCGGTCCCAGACGGCGTCGGGCATCGCGCGGCGCTGGGCGATCAGCAGCTTGGCCGACGGCGTGACGGTGTAGCGGGCGTGCGGCGGGCGCGCGGTGATCGCCTTCTCGATGACCTCGGCCACCGCCTCGGGCTCGCCACCGAGCTTCGCCAGCGGGCCCTTCTCGTACGCGCCGACCGTGGTCTTCGCGACGTGCGCGTTGAAGCGCGCGTACGGGCCGTCGCCCTCGGCGATGTCGCGCACCGCGGTCTGGGAGAAGTGCGTGCGGATCAGCCCCGGCTCGATCAGCACGACGTCGACGCCGAAGCTCTTGACCTCGAAGCGCAGGGCGTCGGAGAGCGACTCGACCGCATGCTTGGTCGCGTGATACGCGCCGCCGCCCGGGAACGTGAAGCGCCCCCCATCGACGAGAGGTTCACGATCTTGCCCCAGCCCTGCCCGCGCATCCCCGGCAGCACGAGCTGGCACATCCGCACGAGGCCGAAGACGTTCGTCTCGAACTGGGCGCGCAGGTCGTCGAGCGCGACCGTCTCGAGCGCGCCCGACTGGCTGTAGCCCGCGTTGTTGACGAGGACGCCGACCGCTCCCTCCGCAGTTACGACCGCGTCGACCGCCGCGGCCATCGAGGCCTCGCCGGTGACGTCGAGCGCGAGCGTCCGGCACCCCTTCGCCTCGAGGTCGGCGACGCTCTGGGCCCGGCGTGCGGTGGCGTAGACCGTCCACCCGCGCGCGGCGAGATGCTCAGCGGTCGACCGGCCGATCCCGGTCGAGCAGCCCGTGATGAGCACAGCTCTGGAGGGGGTCATGGTCACCTAGTATCCGGCCCGTGTCCCAGCAGCACCTGGACCGGCTGTCGGCGGTCGACGCCGGCTTCCTCGCGCAGGAGGGCCCGACGACGCACATGCACATCGGCGGCGTCGCCCTCTTCGACGGAGAGCCCCCGGGCCTCGGCGAGTTCCTCGAGCACATCGGGTCGCGGCTGCACCTCGTCCCGCGCTACCGGCAGAAGCTCGCGTTCCCGCCGCTGGGCACCGGCCGGCCGCTGTGGGTCGACGACCCGACCTTCAACCTCGCCTACCACGTGCGCCACAGCGCGCTGCCCGCCCCCGGATCCGAGCGCGCCCTGCTCGACCTGACTGCGCGGATCTTCTCCCAGCCGCTCGACCGCACCAAGCCGCTGTGGGAGCTGTGGCTCGTGGAGGGCCGGGAGAGCGGCGGCTTCGCGCTCATCGCCAAGACGCACCACTCGCTCGTCGACGGGATCTCGGGCCTCGACCTGACCTCCGTCCTGTTCGATCTCTCCGAGGAGACGGTGCACGCCGAGGCGCCGGCCGAGCCGTGGGCCCCGCAGCCCGAGCCGAGCGCCGCCAGCCTCGCTGCCGCGGGCCTCGCCGGCGCCGCTCGCACCGCGGTCGAGGTCGCATCGGGGACGGCGGCGGCGGCGGCCAGCCCACAGGAGCTGCTCGACCGGGCGCGCGAGGTGGCGGCCGGGATCGGCGAGGTCGCCTGGGCGGGCATCAACGCCCCGCCGCCGACGCCCTTCAACGTCCCGCCCGGGCCGCACCGCCGCATCCGCTTCGTGCGGGCCGGCCTCGACGAGTTCAAGGCGGTCAAGGACGCGCTGGGCGGGACGGTCAACGACGCGGTCCTCGCGGTGGTGACGGGCGGCCTCGCCTACTTCCTGCAGGCGCGCGGCCAGGACACCGCGGGGCTCGAGCTCCGCGCGTGCGTGCCGGTCTCCGTCCGCACGGAGGCGCAGGCCGGCGGGCTCGGCAACCAGCTCACCCAGATCCTCGCACCGCTGCCGGTGGGCATCGACGAGCCGGTAGCCCGCCTGCGCTACGTGCGCGACGCGATGCGCGACCTCAAGGAGTCCCGGCAGGCGCTGGGCGCCAAGGCGATCGCCGCAGCGCAGGACTTCGCCCCGCCGACGATCATGGCCCAGGCGTCGCGCCTGACCTTCGCCGGGCGCTTCTACAACGTCCTGGTGACCAACGTGCCGGGCCCGCAGTTCCCGCTCTACATCCTCGGACGCCGGCTCGACGCCATGTTCCCCATCGCGTTCCTGGCCGGCGACCGGGCGCTCGCGGTGGCGATCATGTCCTACGACGGCGGGATGAACTTCGGCCTCATCGGCGACTACGACGCGCTCCCGGACCTCGACGTCATCGCCGAGGGGATCGAGGGCTCGCTCGCCGCGCTCACCGCGGCAGCCAGGAAGGCGCAGCGCACGGAGGCGCGCAAGGCCAGGCGCCGGGCGGCGCCGGCGAAGGCGTCGCCCAGGGGCCGAACCGCAAGCTAACCGATCAGTACCGGCGTGCCGACCGGCACGCGCGGATAGAGGTCGATGACGTCGGGCACGGTCATGCGGATGCAGCCGTGAGAGGCGCGCGAGCCGATCGAGCCGGGATCGCCCGTGCCGTGGATGCCGACGCCGTTGGCGATGCCCAGCCAGCGCGCCTTGAGCGGGTTGTCGGGTGCGCCGCCGGGCACCGTCCTGCCGCGGTAGAGGCCGGCCCACGGCTTGTTGGGCGCGCTCCACGCCGGGTTGACCTGCTTGTTCTGGATCGCGTACTGGCCGGCGGGCGTGTCGTAGCCTGCCGCGCCGACCGCGACGCCGTAGGACTTGGAGAACTTCAGCCGCTTGAAGAGGCGGAGCCTGAAGTTCGAGCGGTCGATGGTGATGATCGTCCCGTAGCGCGACGGCAGCTCGTTCGCGGTGACCTTCGGCTTGACCGCCAGGCGGCCCGGCTTGAGGATGCGCGGCGCGGCGGGGTCGACCACCGTGCGCTCGATCCCCGCGCGCAGCGCACGCGCGTCGAGGTCGCGGCCCTGGCGCGACCTGACCCGGTGGATCCTGCGCAGGGTGATGCGCACCGTCGCGTCGCGCGGCCGGACATAGACCGCCTTGTCGACGCGGGCGGCGAAGTCGCGGACCGCTCCCCGGCGGAAGGTGACGAAGGCGGGCACGTTCGTGGTGGCGCCGGCCGGCGGCGGCGCCTGGCGCCCCGTGTTGAAGGCGCGGCGCGCGGACTTCGACGCGTCGAAGACGAAACGCATCTCCTTCGGAGTGAGGACGTAGCGCTTCCCGGCCACCGCCACGATCACCCGCTTGTTGAACTTCGGCGCGAGCGCCGGGCGCAGCTTGGCGGTCGCCTCGGCCATCGTGAGGTTCGAGACGTCGATTCCGGCCACCGCGATGCCGGGCGCGATCCGCGGCTCCGACGGCGGGGGCGGCGGCGGGGCGGGCGCGGGGGCCGGCGTCGGCGACGGCGACGG
>JALYMV010000171.1 GCA_030773575.1 Actinomycetota bacterium | reverse complement strand
CTCGCCGGGCAGGCCGGCGTCGCCGGTGAGCGGCGGGGGCGGCGTCACGACGGTCTGGCCGCCGCGCGGCGCGCCGGGAACCGTCCCCGTCGGCGGCACCGCGCTCTGGGTGCCGAGCACGATCACCGCGAGGGCGGCCGTGACCGTCACGAGGGAGGCCAGAGCGAGGCCGGGCAGGGAGATGTGCCACACAGCCAGTGCACTCTAGCCTTCGCTCATGGTCCCCGAGACCCGGTACGCGCGGACCCGGGACGGTCTGCACATCGCCTATCAGACGGTCGGCGAGGGCCCGTTCGACCTTCTCTACGTGCCCGGATCGTTCTCGCAGGTCGAGCACCTGTGGGAGCACCCGACGGTGGCCCGCTACTTCGAGCGGCTGTCGACCTTCTCGCGGCTGATCCTGTTCGACAGGCGGGAGTCCGGGCTGTCGGACCGGGTCGGGCGCCCGTCGACCCTCGAGGAGCAGGCCGACGACGTCATCGCGGTCCTCGACGCCGTCGGCTCGGAGCGGGTGGCGGTCTTCGCGCTGCTCGAGGCGACGCCCATGGCGATGCTCTTCGCCGCGACGCACCCGGAGCGCACCGGCGCGCTCGCGCTCTACGCGCCGTTCGCCCGCACCACCCGCGCGCCCGGCTACGACTTCGCGCCCACGCATCAGGAGCGCTTCGAGCGCTTCAAGCTGATCAACGGCCACTGGGGCGACGGCGCGGTGATGCTCGGCCTCCTTGCCCCGGATCACGCCCAGGACGAGCGGCTGGTCGCGTGGCTGGGCAAGCTCCAGCGCGTCTCGACGAGCCCGGGCACGGCGCGGATGATCGCCGAGGCCAACGGCGATCTCGACGTCCGCCACATCCTGCCGTCGATCCGTCTGCCGACGCTCGTGCTGCGGCGCGAGCACGACCAGGCGATCGACGCGCGCCACGTCCGCTATGTGGCGGAGCACATCCCGGGCGCCCGCCTGGTCGAGCTGCCGGGATCCGAGCCGTTCCCGTTCCTCGGCGACTCGGAGTCGGTCGTGGGCGAGCTCGAGGAGTTCCTCACGGGCGCCCGGGTGAGCGCGGAGCCCGACCGGACACTCGCCACGGTCCTGTTCACTGACATCTGCGGCTCGACGGAGAAGGCGGCGCAGCTCGGCGACCGCGCGTGGCGCGACCTGCTCGGCGAGCACGACCGGATCGTCCGCGCGGTGATCAGGCGCTACGCCGGGCGCGAGATCAAGACGGTCGGCGACGGCGTGCTGGCCACCTTCGACGGCCCGGCCCGCGCGATCCGCGCCGGGCAGGCGATCGCCCGCGACGTCCGCTCGCTCGGGCTCGAGGTCCGCGTCGGCCTCCACACGGGCGAGTGCGAGGTCATCGGCTCGGACGTCGGCGGCCTCGCGGTCCACATCGCCGCGCGGGTCATGGCGCTCGCCCACGCGAGCGAGGTGCTCGTCTCCCAGACGGTCAAGGACCTCGTCACGGGCTCGGGCCTCCGCTTCGCGGACCGGGGCTCCCGCGAGCTGCGCGGCGTCCCGGGCGAGTGGCGCGTCTGGGCGCTGACCTGAGCCCTCAGTCGTACTGCAGCGCCTGGAGCACGTCGACGCGGCTCGCCCGCCGCGCGGGCGCGATCGCCGCGAGGACGCCGGCCACCGCGCCGAGGACGACAAGCACGGCGAGCGTCCCGAGCGGCAGCGCGAGCACGAAGCCCTCGCTCTCGAGCGGGCGGGAGACCAGGACGCCGAACAGGACGCCGATCGCCACCCCGAGCACCGCGCCCATCACCGCGGTGATGACCGCCTCGCCGCGGACGATCCGCCGGACCTGCCGGCGCGAGGTCCCCACCGCGCGCAGCAGCCCGAGCTCGCGCGTGCGCTCGTAGACCGAGAGCCCCAGCGTGTTGACGATCCCGAACAGCGCGATCACCACCGAGAGCGCGAGCAGGGCATAGAAGAGGTAGAGGATCTGGTTGACCTGCCCGACCTGGGAGTCGATGAACTCGTCGCGCGTCTGAGCCTCGAGCGCCGGGAACGGGCCGGCGAGCGCCGCGTCGATGCGGCCCTGGACGCCCTCCCCGCGCTCGCCCGGCTCCGCGCGGACGAGTGAGGCGAGGACGCCGCGAGCCCCGAATGCGTCGCGGACGGTGCGGTAGGGGAGCGTCACGTCGCCGAGCAGCTGCCCCCGATCCTCGTAGGTCCCGCGGACCGTGAGCCGGACGGGCGCGCCCTCGCGGGAACGCAGCGTCAGCAGGGAGCCCGCGCGCAGCCGGCGCTCGGTCGCGAAGCCCGTCTCGACCATCGCGTCGCGCGGCCCGAGCGCGCGCA
Organism: Actinomycetota bacterium; assembly: GCA_030773575.1. Classification (GTDB taxonomy): domain Bacteria; phylum Actinomycetota; class Thermoleophilia; order Solirubrobacterales; family Solirubrobacteraceae; genus JACCYI01. The sequence goes on along the minus strand of JALYMV010000171.1, from coordinate 2,951 downwards.
GGCGCTTGTCGGAGCCGTCCTTCCACTCGACCGCCACGACGCCCGCCGCCGTCGCCGGGTCGAGCCCCGCGAGCGAGACGTGGTCGCCCGACGGCAGCTTCGCGTGGGCGACCCGCAGGTTGTCGGCCTGCGCGACGCCCGCGACCCGCGCGATCAGCGGGCTCACGCCCTCGGGCATCAAGCCGGCGGTGTTGAGGACGACGTAGTCGGCGGTCACGGCCTCCTCGAACGCGCCCGAGAACGAAGCCTTGAAGCCGTTGACGAAGATCGCCACGAACGCGACGAGCGCCACGCCGATCATGAGCGCCGCGGCGGTGCCGGCCGTGCGCCCCGGCGTGCGGACGGCGTTGCCGCGCGCGATCCGCCCGGCGACGCCGCCGGCCGCCTGCAGGGGACGCCCGATCAGCGCCGCCAGCGGGCGCACGAGGAGCGGGGAGAGCAGCCCGACGCCGATGAACACGAGCAGCGCGCCGGCCCCGAGCAGGGAAAGGGCCGGCCTGGTCTCGACCCCGGCCAGCAGGCCGACCAGCATCACCACGACGCCCAGCCCGGCGACCGCGGCCTCGAGCACGAGCACGCCGCGGCGGCGCGGCCCGGCCTCGCCGACCGAGCCCTCGCGCAGGGCGTCCATCGGGGACACGCGCGTCGCGCGCAGCGCGGGCACGAGCGAGGAGAGCAGCGTCACGACGGTGCCGACGAGCAGCGCGGCGACCACCGTCCGCGGGGCGACGACGAGCGCCTGGTCGGGCAGGTCGAACCCGACAAGCCCGAACAGGCCGCTCAGCAGCGGCGAGAGGCCGATCCCGGCCAGCAGGCCGAGCAGCGAGCCCGCGACGCCGATCAGCGCCGCCTCGAGCACCACGGAGCGCAGGATCTGCCGGCGCGACGCGCCGATCGTCCGCAGCATCCCGAACTCGCGCTTGCGCTGCGCGACGGTGATCGTGAAGGTGTTGAAGATCACGAAGGCGCCGACGAGCAGGGAGACGACCCCGAACACGAGCAGGCCGATCGTGAGATAGGACAGGATCTCCTCGAAATCCCGGGCGTTGGCCGCCTGGTCCTCGGCGCCCGTCCGGACCCGGTAGCCGCGGCCCACCTCGCGCGCCACCCGCGTCCGCAGCGCGGCGGGCGCGACGCCGGGGTCGGCCTCGAGCGCGAGCTCGGTGATCCGGCCCCGCTCGCCGGCCAGCGCCTGGACCTCGGGCAGCGTGAGAACGGCGAAGGCCGCGCCGCCCAGCGCGCCGGCGCCGCCGAAGGTCGACGTGCCGACGAGCTCATAGGTGCGCACGGGGCCGGCGCCCTGCACGCGGACCCGATCGCCGATCTCGAGCCCCGCCTGCTCGGCCGCCTTCTCCCCCACCGCGATCTCGCCGCGCGCCGAAGGCTGGCGCCCCCGGTAGCCGAAGGCGTCGAAGCGCTCCGAGCGCGCGGAGAACGCGAACGTCGGGGCGCCCGTCGTCGGGCCGATGCGCCTGCCGCGCGGGTCGACGAGCGTGATCGGCGCCTGCTCGTAGCCCGCCGATGCCGCGCGGACGCCCTCGAGCCCCTCGACCTGCCGCACGAGCGCCTCCGGGATGGTGAGCGGCGCGCCCTCGTCGAAGGAGTCGTCCTCGCGGGGCAGCACCTTGACGTCGACGTTCTCCCCGGTGGAGGCCACCAGCCGGTCGAACGACCGGCCGATGGTGTCGGTGAACACGAAGGTGCCGGCGATCAGCGCGACTCCGAGGACGACGGCGAGCAGGGTGAACGCCGTGCGGGCCTTGCGCTCCCGCAGGCCGCGCAACGCCAGGCGGGTCATGGCGAGACCGCCTTCATGACGTCGAGGACGCTCTCGGCGTCGCCGGCCTCCGTGTCGCGGACGACGCGGCCGTCGGCGAGGACGACGAGACGATCGGCGTAGGAGGCCGCCTGCGCGTCGTGGGTGACCATCACGATGGTCCGGCCGAAGTCGTCGGCCGCGTGGCGCAGGAGCGAGAGGACCTCGGCCGAGGAGGCGGAGTCGAGGTTGCCCGTCGGCTCGTCGGCGAAGACGACCGCGGGCTTGTGGACGAGCGCGCGGGCGACCGCCACCCGCTGCTGCTGGCCGCCGGAGAGCTCGGAGGGCCGGTGGGTGCGCCGGTCCTGAAGCCCGACCGTCCCGAGCAGATGCTCGAGCCACTCGGCGTCGGGGTCGCGGCCGGCGAGGGTGAGTGGCAGGAGGACGTTCTCCTCCGCGTTGAGCACCGGCACGAGGTTGAAGGCCTGGAAGACGAAGCCGAGCTTGTCGCGCCGAAGGCGTGTGAGCGCGGCGTCGTCGAGCGAGGAGAGCTCGGCGCCGGCGACGGCGACCGTGCCGGAGGTCGGCCGGTCCAGGCCGGCGAGCAGATGCATCAGCGTCGACTTTCCCGAGCCCGACGGGCCCATGACGGCGGTGTAGCCGCCCGCCGGGAACGCGACGGTGACGCCGGCGAGAGCGTGGACGGCGGCGTCGCCCTCGCCGTAGGTGCGGCGCAGGTCGACGGCGGAGACGATCGGGTCAGGGGAGGCGGAGGAGGTCACGGGGCGGATCCTGCGTCGCGGGGTACCGCCGACCATAGGGAATCGCCCTCACCCTCCCCGGGGTCGACCCTCACTAGCCTGCGGCGGCGTGAACTTCGCGCGCGACGTCGTCGGCGCCGCCCCGCCCGCCTCCCTCGCGCTGGTCGAGCTCGCGCGCGACGGGGCCCGGAGGGAGTGGACCTTCGGCGAGGTCGCCGACGGGGCCGCGAGGGCCGCCGGCACGCTCGCCGCCCGCGGCGCCGGCCGCGGCGACGTCGTGATGACGCTGATCGGCAACCGCCCGGCGTGGGTGCTGACGATGGTGGCCTGCTTCCGTCTCGGGGCGGTGGCGCTGCCGTGCACGGAGCAGCTGCGGGCCAAGGACCTCGCGCTGCGGATCGCGGCCGCGCGGCCGAAGCTGATCGTCGCGGACC
>JALYMV010000170.1 GCA_030773575.1 Actinomycetota bacterium | reverse complement strand
CCCTGCAGCGAGGAGCGGGTGGGCCGCTGGCGCGGGGCGCCGTCCTTGCCGCCCGAGCCGTTGGCGCCCTGCTCGCGGGCCTGGGCCTGCTCGGCCTGCTGGGCCATCAGGCGGCTCGGCCGGATCGGCTTGGCCGGCTCGGCGGGCTTCTCGGCCTCCGGCGTCCTGGCCTTGCCGTTGGCGGCCGCGCCGTTGACGGCCTTGCCGGTGATGGCGGCCTCGGCGGCGTGCTCGTCGACGGCCGAAGCGGCGGCCTTGACCTCGATCCCGGCGGCGGTCAGCCGCTTGAGGACCTCCTTGGAGGGAAGGTCATAGATCTTGGCTAGCTCGTGGACGCGCTTCTTGGCCATGTGTGTGTGAAGTCTACGGTGTCCTGAGGGATGTCGACCGAGCCTAGGAGGGCTCGCTGGAAGCCGCCGCGACGGGCCGCGTCGGCGAAGCACTTCTGTGACTCGTGCACCCACGCTCCGCGACCGGGAAGCGTGGCGGCGGGGTCGGGCACGAGGCGGCCATCCACACTAGCGAAGCGGCGAAGCTCCGCCCGCGGGGCGCGTGCGCCGCAGCCGGCGCACGTGCGGATCGCCGTTGCCGCGCTCAGGCGGCGCCGACGACGTCGGAGTCCTGGTTGGCGAGCGCCTGGTGGGCGTCCAGGCCGCAGTAGCGCGACTGCGCCAGGGCGGCGTTCGGGCAGCGGCGGCCATTGGACATGATCGCCGCGCAGCGCCCGCCGAGCTCCTCCTCGGCGGCGCCGTCGCCGTAGCCGGACTCGGCCTCCTCCTTGGCGAACTCCGTCTCGGAGCGGATGTCGACGCGCCAGCCGGTCAGCCGGGCGGCGAGCCGGGCGTTCTGGCCCTCGCGGCCGATCGCCAGCGAGAGCTGGTCGTCGGGGACCACGACGGTCGCGCGGCGGCCGTCGTCGTCGACGAGCACCTCGCGCACCCGCGCCGGGCTGAGCGCCTTGGCGACGAAGCGGGCGGGCTCGTCGTTGTAGGGGATGATGTCGATCTTCTCGCCGCGCAGCTCGGAGACGACCATGCGCACCCGCGACCCGCGGGGCCCGACGCAGGCGCCGACCGGATCGACGCCGTCGGCGTAGGAGACCACGGCGATCTTCGAGCGGTAGCCGGGCTCGCGGGCGACGTTGGTGATCTCCACCAGGCCGTCCGCGATCTCGGGCACCTCGAGCTCGAAGAGCTTCTTGATGAGCTCGGGGTCGCGCCGGGAGACGATGATGCTCGGCCCGCGGGTGGAGGCCGAGACCTCCTTGATGACGGCCTTGATGCGCTGGGAGTGGTCGTAGCGCTCGCCGTCGACCTGCTCGGACTTGGGCAGCAGCGCCTCGACGCGCTCGCGGAGCTGGACGAGCGTGTAGCGGGAGTCCGACTGCTGGACGATGCCGGTGATCAGCTCGCCGACGCGGTCCTGGTACTCCTCGAACATCATGTCTCGCTCCGCCTCGCGGATGCGCTGGAGGATCACCTGCTTGGCGGTCTGCGCGGCGATGCGGCCGAAGTCGTGCGGGGTGACGTCGCGGGTCGGGATCTGGTCCTCGTACTCGGCGAGCTTCTCGAGGTCGAGCTCGGGCTCCTCGGGCTCGCGGCGCTCGCCCGTCTCCGGGTCGATCTCGGCCTGCTCGGCGGCCATCGCGCGCCACGCCTCGGAGATGAGGGTCTCCTCGAGCTCCTCGGGGACCTGCAGCTCCCAGACGACGAAGTCGCCCGTGTCGCGGTCGAGCACGACCTTCGCGTACTTCGCGGAGCCCGGCTGCTTCTTGTAGGCCGACAGGAGGGCGTCCTCGAGGGCGACCATGAGCTTCTCCTCGGAGATCCCCTTCTCCGAGCCGAGTGCCTTGACGGCTTCGACGATCTCTTGGGACATGGCGGTCAGTCTCCCAGCAGGTTGGAACGGTGGATGTCGGCGTACGGGATGGACACGACGCCGGTGTCGGCGGCCACGGTGATCTCGTCGTCGGAGGCGCCGACGAGCTCCCCGGTGAAGGAGCGGCGGCCGTCCTCGCGGGGGCCACGGGTGCGCACGCGCGCCCGCCGGCCGACGAAGCGGCGGAAGTGCTCGGGCTTGCTCAGCGGACGCTCGGTCCCCGGCGAGGACACCTCGAGGGCGTAGCGCTCGCGGACGGCGGCCAGGTGGTGGGTGACGCGCTCGCACAGGGCGAGCGAGACACCGTTGGGATGGTCGATGAACAGGCGCACCAGATCGGCGCCGACGACCTCGGCGAGCAGCACCTCGACGTCGGGCTCCGCCTCGGCGAGGCGCGCCTCGATGTCCGCCTGGATCGTGCTCATCTGCCCCCCTCTCCTCATGAAAAAAGCGGGCGAGCGCCCGCTTTCGAAGACTACGGCCGAGGCCGCGAAAGCTGTCCGGTCAGGGTATCACTCGGCCGCCCGAGCGCGGTCTCGGTAGATCCGGTAATCGCGCCGCTCCGGGCGCAGGCAGGCGGCGAGCGCGAGGGGCTTGCGCGCCTCGCGGTGGCGGCCGAGCTCCTGCAGCGAGCGGCCGAGGCAGAACAGCGCGTAGTCGTTGGTGGGCGCGTGCTCGACGAGCGCCGAGAACTCCGCGGCCGCCTCCTCGTACTGCGAGGAGCGGAAGTACGCGCGGCCGAGCGCCTCGCGGATCGAGGCCTTGCCCGGGTCCATGTCGCGCGCGCGGGAGAGCGGCACGGTGGCGGCGTTGAAGTCGCCCGCCTCCAGGAGCTGCGTGCCGCGCTGGAAGAGGTCGTAGACCTGGCTCATCGAAGGGAGTTTAACCGGGGCGGCAGCGCCCACCACGCGCGCAATCTGCCCGCCGCGCCTCCTCCTCGGGCGAGCTCGGCGCGCAGGTCGCGGCGCTGCTCGCGTGTCGGGCGCGCGGCGGCGGACGCGACGCCGTAGCGCTGCTCGCGCAGCAGCCGGACGTATCCCTGGGCGCCGGGGCTGTGGGCGAAGCCGTGCTCGAGCCCGTGCAGCGTGAGCCCCGGCCCGGGGCGCCGGCCCGCGCGCCGCAGCGCGCGCTCGAGC
>JALYMV010000169.1 GCA_030773575.1 Actinomycetota bacterium | reverse complement strand
GCAGCAGGCGGCCCGCCATGCCCGGCAGCCGCGCGAGGTCGGCCTCCCGATCCGGACGCCGCCGGGCTCCTCGGGGAGGACGACGCGCGGAACGGCGTCGGCGGCCATCAGCCGCCGGAGCTCCTCCCGGTCGGGCAGGGAGCCTCCGCCGAGGGCGAGGACGAGCATTCGCGCGCCTCCGCCCGAGGTTCGTCCCATGGCCGCACGCTACAGCGGCACGAGGAAGTGGACCCCGTGGTCGTACCACCCGATCACGTCGTAGAGGCCGGCGGCCTCGCCCGCCTGGGTGAGCAGGAGCGCGATGATCAGGGCGAGGTCGTACAGCCGTGACAGGTTCGCGAGCCGCCCGGCGGCGAGCACGACGAACGCCAGCGCCAGGTTGAAGGCGCCATTCGCGTCGGCCGCCACGGCGAAGGCCACCGCGCCGGCGAGGAAGGCGAGCCGGGCGAGGTCGAGCGGGTCACGGATGATGCGGCCCCAGTCACCGAGCACCGCACGCCGCACGGTCGGCGCGGTCATGTGCCGGGGCCACCCGCCCGCGTCGCCGCGTTCACGGTCGCCGGTCGCGTGCGGCGGGAGAGAAACGCTCACGGACGAGCCGGTTCTCGGCCGGCGGGAGTCCCCATCATCGCCTCGCGGGTAGAGCCCCGCCATGCCCAGACTCGACATGACCCGGGTGACCGTCGCGACGGCGATCCAGGACCGCTCGCCGTACACCGACGAGGCCGTCACGCTCTTCAAGTCGCTCGACGTGTTCGGCGGCCGCGTTCGGGCGGCCAGGCGCCGGGCCTGCTTCATCGACGACGTGTCGCCGGAGAGCCGGCGTCGGCTCGAGGAGCTCGGGGTGGACGTCAGCGTCCGCGAGGCGCTCGACCCGCGGTTCCCCTTCGCGAACAAGATCCGGATGTTCGACCCGGCCGACAACCAGGACACCGATCTCCTCGTCGCGCTCGATTCCGACGTCATCGTCGCCGGAGACTTCGCCGAGTACCTCGATCCCACACTCGTGCAGGCCAAGCAGGCGGACGGAGACGCGCTCTCGCTCGAGCTCTGGGACCGGATGTTCGCGCACTTCGGTCTGACGCTTCCCAGCGAGCGCTACCCGGCCAGCCTCTTCCCCGGCTGGACGCACGCGTACTTCAACACCGGCGTGCTGCTCCTGCCGGGAGCCCACCTCGCGGACATCTACGCCCGCTGGCCGCACTTCGTCGAGGCGATCGTGAGCGCGAGGAACACGTTCGCCGAGCTCGCCGGTCACATGGAGGGCAACGTCCCCGACTACGGGGACGCCGTCGCGTCCGATCTGCGGTCGCTCGTGTTCGCCGAGCAGTGGGCGTTCTCCCTGACCCTGCGGGAGCTCGGGGCGCCGTACGCGGTCCTGCCGCTCGCCATGAACTTCCCCGCGCCATACTCCGACGACCTCGAGCCGGGCGCTTACATCCGGCCGCGGTTCCTGCCCGACGCGATCGCGCCCCTGCTCGTCCACCACCATCACTGCTCCCCGGAGCGGCTCACACGGACCGGCTACGAGCAGCCGGACCGGGTGCTCGCGCGGGTCGACGCCGAGCTGCGGCTGACGAGCTCCTCCCAGCTGCGCGCCTCTGCCTCCTAAGGTTCTCGCTCCGCCGCTCAACGGGCGGCCCGGCAGCGAGACGCGGACGTCGCACTCGCGAAGGCTCATGCGAGCGAGGCTTCGGCACGCTCCTTCAGGGCACGGTTCATCTGCTCGAGACCTGGCGCTGCTCGTCGACTCCGCGAACGACACCGTCCGCGTCGCCGCGATCACCCGCCGCGTCGAGGTCGTCGAGCGCCGCGTGCTCACCCTGCGCGAGCTTGGCCTGCGGCCGGTCGATTGGACACGCGCGTTGTGCAGGGGTACAACCGCGGCCGGCGGAGCTGTCGACGGCGGAGGGGCTCGGAATGCGACGCGGCGGGAGTTGGAGGCTCGGGCGCTACGCGCGGGTGGCGACGGTGGCCGCGCTCGCGGGGGTCGTCGTCGCCGCACCGCCGGCCGCCGCCCGGTCGCTCGACGGAGTGACGTCGTCCAACGTCGAGCACGTGCGCAACATCCCGATCAACGGCGGCGCGACGAGCGCTGCGGTCGTCGGAAACCGCCTCTACGTCGTCGGCTTCTCCACGCTGGCGATCTTCGACATCTCGGACCCGGCGGACCCGGTACGCCTCTCCGCGGTCCCGCTCGGCTTGCAGTTCCCGAACGAGGACGTGGACACCAACGGCAAGGTGCTGGTGCTCGCCGAGACGAGCCTCGCCGGGCCCTCGCTGCAGGGCAAGTTCCACGTCTGGGACGTCCGCGACCCGGCCAACCCGCGCGAGGTCGCGACAGTGGCCAGCACGAAGGGCGACCGCAGCCTCACCTGCGTCTACGACTGCACCTACGCCTACGGCTCGTCCGGCACGATCCTCGACCTCGCCGACCCCGCGAAGCCGCAGGTGGTCGGTGACTGGGGGACCGGCAAACCCGTGGGCCGCGGGTTCGACGTCACCGAGGTCAGTCCGGGGCTGATCCTCACCTCGACGCGGCCTCTGATGCTGCTCGACGCGCGCGAGAACCCACTGACGCCCGTCCTGCGGGCCACCGGCGAGGACACCGCCCGCACCGCCCACTTCGCGCAGTGGCCGCAGCGCGGCGAGGACCGGTTCATGCTGAGCAGCGTCGAGACCTTCGGCAAGCCGCGCTGCGACTCCGCATCGGGGCCGCTGATCACCTTGGACGCGGCGACGGCGGCAACCGGAAAGATCAGGATCGTCGACGAGTTCCGCCTGTCCAACGGAACCGTCCAGGACGGCCGGCCCTTCGTCAACAAGCTCGCTTGCTCGGCGCACGTCTTCGACGCTCACGGGGGCTTTCGCAACGGCGGGCTGGTGGCGCTCGGGCACTTCGACCACGGGACGCGCTTCGTCCGCGTCGACGGGAGCGGGAGGATGAGCGAGGTCGGCTACTTCATGCCGTACTCCGGCCAGACGTTCTCGGCGCGGTGGGCGACCGACGAAGTCGTCTACGGGATCGACCTGGAGCGAGGGATCGACGTCCTGCGGATGCGGGTAGCGCCGGATTGCTCGAACCTGACGGCATCGCCCACGAGCCTCAGCCCTCCCGACGGCACGTTCCGGACGGTGCAGGTCGGCGGAGCCGATGACGCCGATTTCGGGCCCGTCTCGCACCGCGTCACCGCAGTCACACAGGATGAGCCCGTCGGCGCCACCGCACCCGACGCGCGGCCGGCCGGCGCCGCGGACGCGGTCGAGCTCAGAGCCGAGCGCGACGGCAACGGCGACGGTCGCGTCTACCGGCTGGGGGTCACGGCGACGAATGCGGTGGGCGCAAAATGCACCAGCACCGTCAGAGTCGCGGTGCCGCACGACGCGAGCGGGCGCCGCCCGGCCGTCGATTCCGGCGGTAGCCACGACTCGTGCGGAGGTCCCGGCTAGGAGCCCGGAGGTCGCGGCTAGGAGCCCGGAGGTTCGCGGCTAGGAGCCCGGAGGTCCCCGCCCGGGGGAGTCGCTGACGCTCCCGCACGACGCCCGGCAGTGCACGAGCCGCCGCGTCTTCACAGCGCCACTTCACGATCGCCGCCGACGGGACGAGGATCTTTTGTTGAGGAGCGCAATGTCCTTGATGTCACCGTAGCCGGCCGAGCTCGCGTAGTTTGTTCGGGTCGCAGACGCCGGTGGCTGCCGACGTCGAAGCCGCCGCGGCGTGGCTCGACCGCGCCGACCACATCTCGGCGCTGCTCGACGCGGCGACCGAGCTCGACGGCCGGGCGCTCGCCCGCCAGGACCAGCGCCGCGCGCTGCTCGCGACGCTCGCGTTCGCCGGCCTGCGCATCGGCGAGCTCCTGGCGCTGACGTGGCGCGACGTCGACCTGGCCCGCGGGACGATCCGCGTCCGGGACTCCAAGACCGCCGCGGGCGTGCGGACGGTCAACGTCGTGCCGGCGCTCCGGGACGAGCTCCTGGCCTACCGCGCGTCGCTGCGTGACGTCGCCCCGTCGGCGCGCGTCTTCGGGACGACGACCGGCGGGCGCCAGAGCGAGACGAACGTCCGCCGGCGCATCCTCGCGCCCGCCGTCGAGCGGGCGAACGCGGCGCTCGAGCTCGAGGGCGTCGAGCCGCTGCCGGAGGGCCTGACGCCTCACTCGGTGCGCCGGACGTTCGCGCCGATCCTCGTCGTGCTCGGCGAGGACCCGGCCTACGTGATCGGCCAGCTCGGGCCCACCGATCCGACGCTGACGCCGCGCATCTACGCCCGCGAGATGGCGCGCCGCGACGGCGAGCGGGAGCGGCTGCGCGCGCTCGTCGAGGGCCGCGAATGGGCACCAACGGGCACCGGCGAGGCCGTCGCGGCGCGGCCGGCGGAGGCGACGCTCGCCTCCTGACGCGCGGAACTGCCGCAGATGCAGGGGCTTTCAGAGAGGTGAGCGACGGGACTCGAACCCGCGACCGCCTGGACCACAA
>JALYMV010000168.1 GCA_030773575.1 Actinomycetota bacterium | reverse complement strand
GGGAGGAGCCGGCCGCGCCCCCTCCGGTGCCCCCCGCCCCGCCGAGGCGCCGGCGCCTGCGTCCCGGGCCGGCCGCGCTCTTCCTCTTCCTGATCGCGGTCCCCGTGGTCAGCGGCATGCTGCTCGCCCTGCGCGCCGTGTATTTCCTCGGGACGGACCCCGCGGACGGGCGCACGATCACCGTCTTCCGCGGCCTGCCGTACGAGCTGCCCGGCGGCGTGAAGCTCTACCAGCGCTACGGCGGGTCCGGCGCGACGATCGACACGGTTCCGCCGGCGCGGCGGGCCGCCTTCACCGACCACGAGCTGCGCACGCGCGAGGACGCCATCGAGCTCGTCGAGCAGCTCGAGCTGGGGCGGCTGCAGCCGTGAGGAGCGCGCGCAACCGCGAGCTGCTCGCTCTCGTCCCGGCCTCCCTCCTCGTCACCGCCGGGTTCGCAGCGGTCTTCCTCTCCCAGGACGACGCGCTCTCGACCGCCGCCCGCTCCCAGGACGAGCTCTCGAGCCTCTCGCTCACCATCGGCGCGGTCTTCCTCGGCCTCTGCCTCGCCGTCCACATCGTGCTGCGGATGACCCTGCCGCACGCCGACCCGTACCTCTTCCCGCTCGTCGCCGTGCTCGCGTGCTTCGGCCTGGTGGTGATCTACCGGATCGACCAGGACCTCGCGCGCACGCAGGCGCAGTGGTTCGTGATCGGGATCGTGCTGTTCGTGGCCACGATCGTCTTCCTGCGCGACTTCCGCAGGCTCGAGCGCTACCGCTACACGATCGCCGCGGCGGCGCTCTTCCTGCTCCTCCTCCCGCGCGTGCCCGGGATCGGCCAGCAGTCCAACGGCGCGTATCTCGGCGTGGGCATCGGGCCCGTCTCCTTCCAGCCGGCCGAGCTGGCCAAGATCGCCATCGTCGTCTTCCTGGCCGCCTACCTCAAGGACACGCGGCAGGTCCTCGTGCTCGGCGCGCGGCGGATCCTCGGGATCACCATCCCGCCGCTCAAGCACTTCGGGCCCGTGCTGGTGATCTGGGGGACGACGATGTTCATGCTCGTCTTCATCCGCGACCTCGGGTCGTCGCTGATGTTCTACGGCGCCTTCCTCGCGCTGCTCTACGTCGCGACGAGCCGGCTCTCGTTCGTGACCATCGGCCTCGCCATGTTCGCGCTCGGTGCGTGGTTCATCGCCTCGCCGGCCGGCCGGATCCTGCCGGGGACGGGCCAGGTCGAGGACCGCGTGAGCATCTGGCTCGACCCGTTCGAGAAGGGCGTCGTCGAGCGGGAGGGCTACCAGCTCGCGCAGTCGCTGTTCGCGCAGGCCGACGGCGGGCTGTTCGGGACGGGCTTCGGGCAGGCGCTGATCGCGCTGCCCGACGGCCGGCCGATCCTGCCCGTCGCCCAGACGGACCTGATCTACGCCGTGATCGTCAACGAGCTCGGGCTCGTCGGCGCCTGCGGGCTCATCCTCGTCTACCTGCTGTTCGCCGAGCGCGGCTTCAAGATCGCGATGCTCGCGCGCGACTCCTTCTCCAAGCTGCTGGCGACCGGGCTGACCGCCGTCCTCGCCCTCCAGGTCTTCGTGATCGTCGGCGGGGTCACGCGGGTGATCCCGCTCACCGGCGTGACGCTGCCGTTCGTCTCCTACGGCGGCTCGTCGATCGTCGCCAACTTCGTGCTGCTCGCCCTGCTGCTGATGGTCTCCGACCGTGCGCGCCGCGAGGCGCTGGAGCCGGCGTGAACCGCCCGATCGTCCGGCTCTACGGGCTCGTGATCGTGCTCTTCGGCCTGCTCGTGGCGTTCACGTCGCGCTGGACGGTGTTCGAGGCCCAGGCGCTGCGCGACAACCCGGACAACCGCCGGCAGGTGCTCGCCGAGCAGAAGATCCGCCGCGGCACGATCCGCACCGCCGACGGCGAGGTCATCGCCCGCAGCCGGCGCGGGGAGGGCGGCGTCTACTCGCGGCGCTACGCGCTGGGCGCGCTCTTCGGCCATCCCGTCGGCTACTCGTACACGTCGATCGGGCGCTCGGGCCTCGAGCAGTCGGCCAACGAGGCGCTCACCGGGTCCTCGGACGAGCTCGTCACCGTCTTCGAGTCGCTGATGGGCCGGCGGCGCGAGGGCTCGGACATCATCACCACGCTCGACTCGCGCGCCCAGCGGGTGGCGATGGACGCGCTCGACGGGCGCAAGGGCGCGGTGGTGGCGATCGAGGCCGACACCGGCGCGGTCCGTACGATGGCGTCCTCGCCCGGCTTCGACCCCAACGGCCTCGACGACCGCGCGACCTTCCGGGCGCTCGCCGGCGACGACGAGGCGCGCCGGCTGGTCAACCGCACGACGCTCGACACCTTCCCGCCCGGCTCGACCTTCAAGGTGGTCACCGCCGCCGCGGCGCTCGACTCCGGACGCTATCAGCCGAGCTCGCCGGTGCAGGGGCCGGCGCGCAAGGTGGTCTCCGGCGTCGAGCTGCAGAACTTCAACCAGCAGGACTTCGGGACGATCGACCTCACCACCGCGCTGACGAAGTCGGTCAACACGGTGTGGGCGGAGGTGGGCGTCTCGCTCGGGCGCAACACCATGCAGGAGTACATGGAGCGCTTCGGCTTCTACGAGAAGCCCGAGCTCGACTACCCCGACGGGCAGATGCTCGCCAGCGGGGTGCGCAAGCGCCGCGGCCCGGTGCCGGTGACCAGCGGCTCGGTGGACCTCGGCCGCGTGGCGATCGGCCAGGGCGACCTGCAGGTCACGCCGATGCAGATGGCGATCGTCGCGGCGACGGTCGCCAACGGCGGGCGGCGGATGAAGCCTCGTCTCGTTCAGCGGATCGTCGACCCCGACGGCCGCACCGCCGAGCGAGCGTCGCCCGACGTCTCCGAGCGCGTGATGAGCAGGGACGCGGCGCAGAAGCTGGCCGTCATGATGCGCAGCGTGGTGCGCGAGGGCACCGGCACCGCGGCGGCCCTCACCGGCGTCGAGGTGGCGGGCAAGACGGGCACCGCCGAGATCAACATCGAGCAGCGCATCAACGATCCCTGGTTCATCGGCTTCGCCGGCGACACCGCGGTCGCCGTGGTGCTCGACCGCGTCCCGCAGGGCACCGGCGGCGAGGTCGCGGCGCCGATCGCCAAGCAGGTCCTCCAGGCCCTGGGCGAGCGGTAGGCCGTGCAGAACATCATGCCCGACACGGTGATCGACGGCCGCTACCGCGTGCGCAGCCGCATCGGCTCGGGCGGGATGGCCGACGTCTACTGCGCGACGGACCTCCAGCTCGGCCGCCCCGTCGCGCTCAAGCTCCTCCACCGGCGCTTCGCCGAGGACCAGGAGTTCGTCGAGCGCTTCCGACGCGAGGCCTCGAGCGCGGCCGGCCTCCAGCATCCCAACGTGGTCGGCGTCTTCGACCGCGGGGAGTGGGACGGGACCTACTACATCGCGATGGAGTTCCTCGAGGGGCGCAACATCAAGGAGCTCGTGCGCGCGGAGGGGCGGCTGGCGCCCGAGCGCGCGGTCGACCTCATCGGGCAGGTGCTGCGCGCCGCCCGCTTCGCCCACCGCCGCGGGATCATCCACCGCGACTTCAAGCCCCACAACGTCATCGTCGACGCCGAGGGGCGCGCGAAGGTCACCGACTTCGGCATCGCCAAGGCCGGCGCCTCGGACATGACCGAGACCGGCTCGATCATGGGCACCGCCCAGTACCTCTCCCCCGAGCAGGCCCAGGGCCACGCGGTCTCCGCGCAGTCGGACCTCTACTCGATCGGCATCATGCTCTACGAGCTGCTGACCGGCCGGGTGCCGTTCGACGGCGACTCTCCGGTGACCGTCGCGCTCAAGCAGGTCGCCGAGGAGCCGATCCCGCCGGCCGAGCTCAACCCGGCCATCTCGCCGCAGCTCGAGGCGGTGGTGCTGCGCGCGCTGCGCAAGGACCCGGTCGCGCGCTTCGAGGACGCCGACGCGTTCATCGCCGCGCTCGAGCAGGCGGCCGGCCTGCCCGAGGCGGCGCCGACCGGCATCTACCCGGCGCTGCCCTACCCGCCGCCGCCGCCGCTCGCGCCGCGGCCCAGGGTCGACGATCTGCAGCGCGCCGACCGCCGCAACCTCGGGCGACTCGCGCTGTGGAGCTTCGTGCTCCTGGCCCTCGCGGGGATCGCGATCGGCGCCTACCTGCTGCTCGCGCCGGAGAAGGTCCCGGTGCCCGACGTCGTGCGCAACACGTCGGCGGTCGCCTCCGCGCGGCTGCAGAACGCGGGATTCGCGGTCGACATCCAGATGGCCCGCAGCGAGGACGTGCCCGAGGACCGCGTCTTCCGGCAGGACCCGAACCCGGGGGAGCGGGTGCGCGAGGGCTCGACGGTGACGATCCTCGTGTCGAGCGGGCCGGGCGACGAGACGATCCCGCCGGTCGAGGGGCTCACGCGGCGCAGCGCCACGCGGCGCCTGGAGCGGGCCGGCTTCAAGGTCGACCTCCGGCGCGAGACGTCGGCGACCGTGCCCGAGGACCGCGTGATCGAGTCCTCGCCGGAGGAGCGCTCGCGGCTGCAGAAGGGCCGCACGGTCGTGCTGGTCGTCTCGAGCGGGCCGGAGCAGACCGACGTCCCCGAGGTGATCGGGCTGTCGCGCGAGGAGGCGCGCAGCCGGCTCGAGGCCGCCGGGTTCGAGGTCACCGTCGAGGAGCAGGAGACCGAGGATGAGGAGCCGGGCACGGTGCTCGCCCAGTCGCCCGAGCCGGGCACCGCCGCCGACGAGGGGAGCGCGGTCGAGTTGACCGTGGCGAGGCGCCCGAGGACGGTCGCGGTGCCCGATGTCGTCGGCGACGCCGCCGCCGACGCCGAGACCGAGCTCGAGGCCGCCGGGTTCCGCGTGCGGGTCAGGCGCGAGCCGGTGGCGACGCCCGACGAGGACGGCCGGGTGCTCGACCAGAACCCGACGCCGGACTCCGAGCGCCGGCGCGGCGCGACCGTCTTCATCACCGTCGGGCGGTTCGAGCCGCCGACCGACGACGCCGCCACCCCGACGCCGACGCCCACGCCCACCCCGTGAGGGTCGCGGTGCTCGCCGGAGGGCGCTCCTCCGAGCACGAGGTGTCGCTCAACTCGGCCGCCGCCGTCCGCGAGGGGGCCGCGGCCGCCGGCCACGAGGTGTTGCCGGTGGCCATCGCGCGCGACGGCGGGTGGTCGCACGAGGGCGAGGCGGTCCCCCTGGCCCCGGGCGGCGGCCTGCTCGGCGCCGACGCGGTCTTCCCGGTTCTGCACGGCCCGTTCGGCGAGGACGGGACGGTCCAGGGCCTGCTCGAGCTGCTCGACGTCCCCTACGTCGGCGCCGGCGTGCTGGCCTCGTCGCTGTGCATGGACAAGGTGGTCTTCAAGGACGTGATGGCGGCCGCCGGGATCCCGCAGGTGGAGTACGCCGCGGTGCGCGAGGCCGAGTGGCTCACCGACGGCGGCCGGGTCCTCGGCGAGCTCTCGCGGCTGGGGTCGCCCGTCTTCGTCAAGCCGGCGCGGCTCGGGTCCTCGGTGGGGATCAGCCGCGTGGGCGAGGGCGGGATGGAGCTCCGCGACGCGCTCGAGGCCGCGTTCGCCCACGACGGGCTGGCGATCGTCGAGGCGTACTCGGCGGGGATGGAGGTCGAGTGCGCGGTGCTCGGCCTCTACGAGCCGGAGGCGTCGGTCCCCGGGGAGATCGTCCTCACGGGCGGTGGCTGGTACGACTACGAGGCGAAGTACACGCCGGGCGCGATGGAGCTCGTCGTCCCCGCCCGCGTGGACGGCGCCGTGATCGATCGCGTCCGCGAGCTGGCCCGCGACACCTTCCTGCGCGTGGGCTGCGCCGGCCTTGCGCGGGTCGACTTCTTCGTCGAGGACGATGGCCGCGTGCTGGTCAACGAGCTCAACACGCTGCCGGGCTTCACGGTCACGAGCGTCTACCCGAAGCTGTGGGAGGCTTCCGGCGTGCCGTTCCCCCGGCTCGTGGACCGGCTGCTGGACCTGGCGCTCGAGCGCTTCGCGGCCGAGCGCTCCGGCCACGCGTTCTAGCGATGGCCCGATGACCACCGCGTCCGCCGTCCCGGTCACCCGCGAGGAGGAGCTCGAGGGCGACGAGGCGCTCGAGACGCTGCGCCGCACCGGCCGTCTGCGCCTCGTGATCGACGCGGTCGCCCGCTTCCGCGCCGCCGACGGCTTCAGCCACTCCCGCGCGCTCGCCTTCCAGGCGACGCTCACCCTCCTGCCGGCGCTCATCGCCGTGGTCGGGCTGGCGGCGGCGCTCGAGGCCGAGTCCTTCACCAGGGTGGTGCGCGAGACGATCGCCCAGGTCGCTCCCGGCGCCGTGGGGGATCTCCTCACCGACGCGCTGCGGCAGGGCTCGAGCGCCGCGCGCGAGGAGTCGGGCGAGGCGGCGCTCGCCGGCGGCGCGATCGCCGCGGCCATCGCCGGCACGACCGCGATGGCGCAGGTCGAGCGGGGCGCCAACCGGATCTACGGCACCGAGCAGGACCGGCCCTTCCTGCGCAAGTACCTCACCGCGGCCGTCCTCGCGGCGACCGCCGGCTCGCTCGCGGTCATGTCGGCGGCGATCCTGGTGGGCGGCTCGGCGATCCGCGACAGCGTCGGCTGGGGCGGGACGATCGACGACGTCTGGGCGGTGGCCCGCTGGCCGGTCGGGGTCACCCTGGCCGTCACGTCGATCGCCCTGCTCTTCGAGCACGCGCCGCGACGCCGCCAGCCCGAGGCGTCGTGGCTGGCCTTCGGCGCCGGGATCGCGGCGCTGCTGTGGTTCGCCTTCATGGCGGTGTTCGTCGTCTACGTCGAGGCGACGGGCAGCTTCGGCGCGACCTACGGCCCGATCGCCGGGACCATCGGCGTGCTGCTGTGGACGTTCCTGAGCGCCGTCGCGCTCTTCCTCGGGCTGGCGTTCGCCGCGCAGCTCGAGGCGGTGCGGGCGGGCGTGGAGCAGCCGCGCGTCGACCGCGCCGAGAACCTCTGAGGCCGGCCGGCGGCTCAGGCGCGGGTGACGCGGGTGCCGGCGGCGAGGTCGCCGATCCGCTGGCGCTTGGGGGTGACGAGCGCGACGACGAGGCCGACGAGGTAGAGCAGCGGCAGCGAGTCGACGATCCGCAGGAGGGTTCGGCCCGCGATCTGGCCGGCCGACGCGCGGCTCCCGTCGTCGGAGACCACGCGGATCCCGAGCGCCCGCTTGCCGAGCGTCCGGCCGTCGTCGAGCTCGGACAGGAAGTAGTAGAGGAGCGAGATGGCGGCGAACAGGGCCGTGCCGCCCCCGCCGAGGCGGGCCTGCGCGTTCCCGCCGGTCGAGGAGGTGTCTCCGACCAGCACCGCGATGACCACGAAGACCGCTCCGAGCAACAGGATGTCGATGAGCGCCGCGCCGATCCGCCGCCCCATCACGTCGGTCCGGTCCTGCTCCGCCGCCTCGGCCGCTGCACCCATGAGCTCGCCTCCCCTACCGCGCGCGCTTGCGCTCGTAGAGCGTCAGGTCCTGGATCTCGACCTTCTGCTCCTCGGGCGGGAGCTTGGTGATCCACACGAGGTAGAAGCGGTAGCGCGTGTCGTTGGTCTCGAGCGTGAAGCGCTCGCGGCGCGAGCGGACCTCGCCCCCGCCGACGCGGATCCAGCCGTCGTCGTCGATCTGCTCGGGCGGCCCGGTGCGGGCGGCGTAGACCTCTCCGGTCCAGCCGCTGTGGGTGGAGCGGATCTGCAGCGTGTCGGCGGCGACGCCCGGAGCGGCGTCGATGTAGATGCCGACCCCCGCCTTCTGCAGTTCGCCGGTGGTGTAGGTCTCGGTGATCCACGTCGTCCCGGAGTCCTGGTCGACCGCGTTGCGCAGCCGCTCGGGGTGCTCGTCGTCGTCGCCGAGCGGGTCGTAGTCGTTGGCCGAGGTGCCGCGGACGGAGACCGCCTGGGTGTTGGCGGGCGCCGGGTCGCGCGGCGCACCGGTGCCGCGGGTCGTGTTGTCGCGCGCCTCCTTGAGGAGGAAGCCGGCGCCCACCGCGCCCGCCGCCACCATCAGCAGGAGGACGAGCAGCGGCACCCGCCAGCGCATCCGCAGCGGGAGGCGGCGGCGCGCCGAGCTCGGCAGCGTCCGCAGGACGGCGGTGGCCTCGCCGGTGGTCTGGCCCGAGCGCGCCGCCTCCACCGCCAGCGCGTTCTCGAGCTCGGCGATCAGGGTCGGCGCGTCGGGATAGCGGCGGCCGAGGTCCTTGTCGGTCATCCGCTCGACGATCGCCGCCAGAGAGGCGGAGATCTCCGGCCGCCGCGACTGGACGTCGGGCAGGTCCTCGCGGACGTGCTTCATGGCGACCGCGACCTGGTTCTCGCCGCGGAAGGGGACGTCGCCGACGAGCATCTCGTAGAGGACGACACCGAGCGAGTAGATGTCGGACTGGCCGTTGACGCCGTGGCCGAGCGCCTGCTCGGGGGAGACGTAGTCCGTCGTGCCCAGGACGCGGCCGTCGGCGGTCAGGCCCTCCTGGTCGAGCGAGCGGGCGATCCCGAAGTCGGTGACCTTGGCCGAGCCCTCCTCGTCGATGAGCACGTTCTGGGGCTTGACGTCGCGGTGGACGATCAGCCGCGCGTGGGCGGCGCCGAGCGCCCGGGCGATCTCGATCGCGTAGGCGATCGCCTCCTCGACCGGCAGCCGGCCGAGCCGGCGGATGCGGGTCTTGAGCGTCTCTCCCTCGACGAACTCGAAGACGATGAACGGCCGGCCCTCCTCCTCGCCGGCGTCGATGACCCCGACGATGTGCGGATGCGAGAGCTGGGCCACCGCCCGGGCCTCGCGGCGGAAGCGCTCGAGCTGGTCGGAGTCGCGCGCGATCTCGCGGTGCATGAGCTTGATCGCCACGGGGCGCTCGAGCACCGCGTCGAAGGCGCGGTAGACCGTCGACATGCCGCCGGCCCCGACCTGGGCGTCGAGCCGGTAGCGGCCGTTCAGCGACATGCCGACGAGCGTGCTCACGAGGACGACCTATTTTGCATGGCTGTGACCGTCGCGGTGACGTACTTCACGGATCCGTTCTGCCCATGGTCGTGGGCGGCGGAACCGGCGTTCCGCCGCCTGCTGACGGAGTTCGGCGACGACCTCGCGGTCACCTACGTCATCGGCGGCATGACGCACGCCTTGCAGGACCGGGTCGCCTTCGCCGCGCACTGGCTCGATGCCGGCGCCGAGTCCGGCATGCCGGTCGACCCGCGCGGACTGCTCGAGGATCCGCCGGCGGCGACCAATCCGGCCGGCCTGGCGGTCAAGGCGGTCGCCGAGCAGGGCGACCCGGGGCCCTTCCTGCGGCGCCTGCGCGAGGCGATCATGGTCGAGCGCCGCAAGCTCGACCGCGGCGACGCGCTGCTCGACGTGGCCCGCGAGACCTCGCCGGCCCCCCGGCAGGACCTTTTGCGGGTCGCGTTCGGCTCCAACGCGATCGTCGAGGCGCTGGGCGAGGACCTCGAGCGCGCCGAGGCGGCCGTCGACGGGGACTCGCGCGTGCCGCTGCCGTCCTGGGACTTCCACGGCGCCGGCGGGGCGGTCCATCCCGTCCGCGGCCCGGGGC
>JALYMV010000167.1 GCA_030773575.1 Actinomycetota bacterium | reverse complement strand
CACGTCGAGAACCCGCGCGAGATCGTGGCGCCCGACGACGAGGTCAAGGTCCGCATCCTCGAGATCGACTCCGAGCGCCGCCGGCTCTCGCTGTCGATCAAGCGGGTCGAGGGCCAGGTCCTGCCGCGGCGCGACCTCGGCCTGGCCGAGGGCTCGGCCGACGGGGGCGCCGGCGACCTCGACCACATGCCCGAGCTCGGGCTCTCCGAGGACGTCTTCGCGGCCGGCTCGCCCGACGTGTCGACGGCGCCCGTCGGGTCGCCGCCCTCCGCAGCGTTCTGCACCTCGTCGGCGAGCGTGGCGGGGGACTCTTCAAGGACGTCGTCTCGCTCGACGGCCAGCTCGGTCTCCGAGCCGGCGGCGAAGACGTCCTCGGAGAGGCCCAGCTCGGGCATGTGCTCGAGGTCGCCCGTCCCGCCCTCGCCTTCCTCGTTGCCCTCGGTCGGGCCGATGTCGCGGCGCGGCAGCTCCTGGCCCTCGACCCGCTTGATCGACAGCGACAGCCGGCGGCGGTCGGAGTCGATCTCGAGGATCCGGACCTTGACGTCCTGGCCCGGCGCGACGATCTCGCGCGGGTTCTCGACGTGCTGCTGTGCGAGCTCGGAGATGTGCACGAGCCCCTCCACGCCCTCGAGGATCTCCACGAAGGCACCGAAGGCGACCACCTTGGTGACCGTGCCCTCGAGCTCGTCACCCACGTTGTAGGTGTCGACCACGCGCTGCCACGGGTCCTCCTGGGTCTGCTTGAGACCGAGGGAGATGCGCTGGCGGTCGCGGTCGATGTCGAGCACCTTGACCTGGACGGTGTCGCCGATGTTGAGGATCTCCGACGGGTGGTTGACGTGCGACCACGACAGCTCGGAGATGTGGATCAGGCCGTCGATGCCGTCGAGGTCGACGAACGCGCCGAAGTCCACGATGTTGGAGATCTGGCCCTCGATGATGAGGCCGGGCTGCAGCCGCTCGAGGATCGCGGTGCGCTGCTCCTTGCGCTCCTCCTCGAGCACGGCGCGCCGGGAGAGCACGACGTTGTTGCGCGAGCGGTTGAGCTCGATGACCTTCGTCTCGATCGTCGTGCCCATGTACTCGTCGAGGTTCGCCACGCGGCGGATGTCCACCAGGGAGGCGGGCAGGAAGCCACGGACGCCGAGATCGATGATCAGGCCGCCCTTCACGACCTCGATGACCGCGCCGGGGATGACCTCGCCGGACTCGGCGGCGGCCTCGATCTTGCGCCAGGCGCGCTCGAAGCGAGCGCGCTTCTTGGAGAGGATCAGACGGCCGTCCGGGTCCTCCTTGGTGAGGACGAGGGCGTCGACCTCCTCACCGAGCTCGACCTCGTCGGACGGGTCGACGGACTTGCGGATCGACAGCTCGTTGGAGGGGATGACCCCCTCGCTCTTGTAGCCGATGTCGACGAGGACCTCGTCCTTGTCGATGCGGACGACGTTTCCGGTGACGACATCGCCCTCCTCGAAGGGGACGATGGTGGCGTCGTAGTTGGGGACGATCTGCCCGTCGATCTCGAGCAGCATCCCGTTCGAGCCCTCGACGACCGTGGCCGTGGGGGCGGTTGGGGTAAGAGTGGCTTCCATTAGCGGCGGAGAAGTCTAGCCGAAATACACTGCCCTCCATGCCCGTCCGAGCCACCAAGCGGGGCGCCGACCGCACGCCCCTGCGCGGCGAGGCGGACGTCCTGATCTGCGGCGCCTCCTTTGCGGGACTCGCCGTGGCGCGCGAGCTGCGCGCCTCGGGAGCGCGCGTGATGGTGCTCGACCGCTACGAGATCGGCGAGCGCCAGACCTCCGCCTGCGCGGTCCCGACGGAGTGGCTCGAGCATCTCGGGCTGACCGGCTCGATCCGCCAGACGTTCGACTCGCTCGTCACCCACACGCGCGGGCGCACGGTGCGCTGGCCGCTGCCCTTCAAGTTCTCGACCTTCGACTACGAGCCGCTGTGCGAGGACCTGTGGGCGCAGTGCGGCGACGCGGAGTTCGAGACCGCCAAGGTCGACGGCCGTGACGTCGTCCGTAGGGACGGAGTCCCGGAGGCCGAAACACATATCGTGCACACGGACCGGGGCGACATCAGCGCCCCCCTGATCGTCGACGCGCTCGGCTGGCGCCGCGTGCTCAGCAACCGCGAGCCCATCCAGCCGCCCAACGCGCGGATGTCGCGCGGCCTCGAGGTCCACCCGGCGGGCTCGGGCGATGACCTCGAGCTGTGGATCGACCGCCGCATCACCCCGATCGGCTACGGCTGGGCGTTCCCGGCCGGCGACGAGGTCCGCATCGGGATCGGCTCCTTCGACCCCCATCACCACGTCAAGGACGAGACCAACTCGCTCTCGCGCGAGGTGGGCATCGAGCCCGAGGGCTACCAGGGCAACTGGATCCCCCACAAGATCCGCGGCGGCGTCGAGGACGGGATCTTCTTCGTGGGCGACTCGGCGGGCCACTGCATCCCGCTGAGCGCCGAGGGCATCCGCACGGCGTTCTACTTCGGGATCGCGTGTGGCCGCGAGCTGCGCGCGGTGCTCGAGGGCCGCCAGCACCGCGCCACCGCGCTCGCGCGCTACGACGAGTTCCACGCCGAGCATGCCTGGAAGTTCGACTGGATGCTCCGCTGGCAGCAGGGCATCCCGCGCGTGCACCCGTGGCTGCTCGACCGCCTGTCGGCGAGCGTCCGCCACGAGCGCATCGCGCACTGGGCCTTCGGCCACTACCTGCGGATCGCCCCGCCGGACTTCGCGCTGCCGGCGCCGCCCGAGGCGGTCGAGCCGAAGCGCGCCGGTGAGGCGGTCGCGGCCTAGACCATATGGCCGGTAGTTCTGTCCGGCCTCGACGGTAGAAGGGGCCGGTCCCCCCGCCGCGTTCGTGGGGGGTTTGAGCCGCGCGGCTGCCACCGCGCGGCGGCCCACAATCGAAGAGGAGGAGCCAGCCGTGGCGAAGGCTAGAACCCTCGTCGGTCTGGATGTGCACGCCACCAAGATCGTGGCGGCGGTGCTGGATCCCGAGACGGGAG
>JALYMV010000166.1 GCA_030773575.1 Actinomycetota bacterium | reverse complement strand
GTGCCCGACGAGACGAGCGCCGGCGAGCGCCCCCTCTACAAGGACCCTGATCCCGAGGGCATGGCGGGCGGCCGCACGACCTCCGAGCCCCCGAAGCGCTAGTTCGAGCTCAGCGCTCGGCGCACGTGAAGTAGCCGCTCAGCCCGGAGACCGCGAGGGCGCGGGCGACGGCGCGCGAGCCGGGGACGATCGCGAACGACCGCTCCGGCGCAGCGCCGGCGCGGTGCTCCTCGAGCAGCATCCGCAGGCCGCTCGAGTCGATGAAGCTGATGCGGCGGGTGTCGAGGACGACGTGGGCCCAGCCGCTGAGCCGGAGATCCTCGAGGATGCGCCGGACCGCGGCGACCGTCTCGACGTCGACGTCGCCGCAGGGCGCGACGACCACGCGGCCGCGCTCCGTGTGGACCTCGACCCGGAAGGGGGCTCGCTCGCTCATCATCGCCAACCCGGGTTCGATCGGCGCGCGAGAGCCGGGGCCCGAGCGAGCGGGCCGGAGCCTGGGCGGATGTACGAGCGTGCGGCGCGGGCGGAGGCTCAGCGCCGCGTCCGGCCGCCGCACTCGTAGGAGCGGTCGCGCCCCGTCGCGAGCTTGAGCCGCATGAGCAGCTCGCGGCCGCCGCGGCGACGACCCTTGAGGACGTCGCCGTTGTTGGTCCCGTCGGCGCGGGTGTACTCCGCGACCTCCGCGGCCGGCGACGCGCCGAAGATCTGCAGCGGCGTCCCCTGGGGATAGGGCCCGCTCCCGTCGGGGATGCCGTCCCAGCCGCCGACGGTGTTGAAGGCGACCCGCTGGCGGGCCTTCACGCAGAGGTTGACCGGCCGGTAGGTCCTGATCTGCTGCGGATCGCCGCTCGTCGGGAGGAAGAACGCCTGGCTGGTGAGGCGGACCTTCAGCTTCCCGCCACGCAGAGGCCGGAGCGCCTGGATGTGGAACATGGTCTCCCCGCCCGGAACCCCCTTCCGGGGGTTCGAGCGGGCGATGCCCTTGATGCGGACCTCGAGGACCTGGGCGTTCACCGGCACCCGGGTCCCGCCCCCGCCGTGCAGGCGCGTCTGCCAGTAGGCGGTGTCGGCCTGCCGGGCCTCGGTGGTGTCGGCGGGGAGGCTCAGGTCCGAGCCGAGGTTGCGATAGCCCGCGTCGCCGGAGGCGGGCAGGACGGCGGCGACGACACCGGCTGCGAGGAGGCCGGTGGCCCGGCGCGCCGTGGTGGCGGAGAGGGGCATGCGCCGAGGGTAAGGCCTCCGCCGCCCCTAGCTTCAACACCTCGCCCGAGGCCGGCGAGCGTCCTGGGCCGGTCGTCCAGGAGATCTCGATGTCCACCTCGGCTAGCTCGCCTCGATGGTCGGCTCGATCACCATCTCGGCGTTGAGCGTGTTGGCGATGAAGCACGCGTCGTGCGCCTTGTCGACGAGGCGCCGCACGCGGTCGGGGTCGCCCGAGGCGACGACGATCCGCGGGCGCAGGGTGATCCGCGTGATGCGGATGGGCTCCTGGTCCTCCGGCATGACGGCCTTCGCCTCGTCCTCGTAGGCGATCACGTCGATCCGCGACCGCGCCGCGTAGGCGAGGAAAGAGAGCAGCTGGCAGGAGCTCGCCGCGGCGAGCAGCAGCTGCTCCGGGTTCCCGAGATCCGGGTCGCCACGGAACGCTGCGTCGCTGCTGAGCACGAGCTCGAGGCGAGCGGGCTCGATGCTCACGTGGTGCGTCCGGTCGTAGTCGTCGTACCCGGCGCCCGTCGAGCCACGCCACGAGAGCCGGGATCGGTAGAGATGCTCGGTCACCGCGAGGACGGTGGTATCGGGCGACGCTTTGAAGGCTCTCCGAGCCGGGCCGGCGTGGCCCCGCCCCGTCTCAACTCGCGAGTGTCACGAGCGGCGGCTTCCGCGCCGTGGGGGGCGCCTGACGATGAAGCCGGTCGCGTTGACGACGCGCAGCACCTCCGCCTTCGTGCGAGCGGGGTTGAACGCCGCTGGAGCCGGCGAGGGGCCGTCGCCGTCGCCGATGATGTCGCGGATCCATGCCGCGTGGCGTGCCTCCACGGCGAGGATGCCACCGGCCGCGGCGAGCACCGCCTTCGCCGAGATCCGCGGTGCCTGTCCCTGGTAGGCGGTCACGCCGACATCCTCGAGCGACATCGCCGTCCGCTGGAACTTCGCCTGGCTCTCCGTCGTGTCACGGAAGTCGAACTTGGGCTTGCGGACAGCCGAACGGCCAAGAACTCGCTTGAGCACGGCGACGTGAGCGCGCTCGTGGGCGCCGACAACACGTGCGAACTCGGCCGTTGCGCCGCTCAGCGCGCCTCGCCGCCGGGCCTCGGTGTAGAAGGCGGCCTCGAGGTACTCGAGCGTGAGCGCGAAGTTGAGGATGCTCACGTCGCGGCGGTGTCGCGCCTCCGCGGATTCGGCAAGCAGCCCGAGAACGGCGGTTCCGCTGACGAGCCCCCCGCCAAGCAGAAACGCCTTGCGCAGCAGGTCGGCGCGCGATTCGCCGGCGGCCGCTTCGAAGGTCTCGCGGATGGCACCGTCCTGGTCGACGGATTCGAGCGTGAGGAGGTCGTCGTGCACGAAGGTTCCTTTGACGTGGGTCAGCCGACGATGAAGCCGGTGCTGCGGACGATCCGGAGCACCTGCTCCTTCGTGCGCGGCGGGTTGACGGCGTCCGGCGCCGGCGATGGGTCGGAGTCGGTCGTGGCGGAGATGATGTTCCGGATCCATGCGGCGTGTCGGGCCTCGACCGACAGGATCGAGCCGGCGGCGGCGAGGATGGCCTTGCTGTCGATGCTCGGCGCCTGGCCTTCGTACGCCGTCACGCCCACGTCCTCGAGCGTCATGGCCGTCCGCTGGAACCTCTTCTGATCACCGGTGGTGTCGCCGAAGTCGAACCGCGGCCGCTTGACCGCTCGCGAACCGAGCGCCTTCTTGAGGAACTGAACGTGCGCGCGCTCGTGCGCGCCGACGACCCTTGCGAACTTCGCGGTCCTGCCGCTCAGCGCACCCTTGCGCTCGGCCTCGGTGTAGAACTCGGCCTCGAGGTACTCGAGCGTGAGCGCGAAGTTGAGGATCTCGCGATCGTTGCGCGTGGTCGCCGCCACCGCGGGTGCTGCGGCGCCGCCGCTCAGCATCGCGGCACCTGCGACGCCCCCACCGACGGCTGCCGCCCTGCGGAAGAAGCCGGCCCGCGAGTAGGCGGCACCCGCGGCGTGCGCCGCCTCGGCGATGGCCCCGTCGCGATCGACGTCGGCCAGGGTCAGGGGCTCGTTCATCAGGAGGACCTCCGGTCGAAGCGAGGGATCGTTCACGGCTGGGACTCCGGCTTGGGTGCCTGGGGTTCGGTGGGCACCTCCGCGGTGAAGCCGAGCGCCGGGCAGTTGATGATCGCGCCGGACGAGGCGAGCTTGAGCTCACCGGTGAACGGATCGCCTCCCGCGAACGCGCCGAGCGTGCCGGCGGCGGCGAGCTGCCTGATCACGTTGGAGTCGGTCTTGGCGTCGTTCTCCCCGCGGGCCACCGCGTCATCGTCGAACACGGCGATCTGGAGATCCCACAGCGGGCTGTACGCCTCGGCCAGCCGCGGGTCGCGCTGCGTCGGGAAGACGTCGAAGACGTTGTGGGCGTCGCCGCCCTTCGCGAGCGCGCGCAGCACGGACCGGTTTCGGAGGTTCGCCTTCCACCGCGTTCAGGCCGTCGCGGATCACGTGCTTCTGGCCTTGCGAAGGTGGGCTCTCCACCGTCCCGGACCGGCCGTTGACGGTGGTGAAGATCTCGGCGCGCGCAGTGTCAGGGTCAAAACCACGGTTCTCACTCGGAGACTCCGCCAGGGCCGGGACGAACGTGTTGCGCTCGATCGTCGCGGTGATGGGATCGGAAGATTCGAAGCTGAGGTAGAGGATCGGCTGGCCCGCCGAGAAGCCCCGGACGAACAGGAGGTCCACCGTGCGACGACGGGTGTTGATCCGCAGGACGCGATCGGCCGTGTTCTTGTGGGTCGTCACGTCGAAGTTGCGACGCCCCACAGCGACGATCGGCGCGTTGAAGACGATCCGCGTGCCGCGGATCCGGACGAAGGGGCTGTAGCCGCGGCGCCCCGAGGCGCCGGGGATCGACACCGCCGGCGGAAACACCTTGCGCCCGGGCACGAGCAGCCGCGTCGGGCTGAAGTCAGGAGCTCCCTGCAGCCGGACGGTCCGCCGTCCAAGCTCGCGCGGCGACCGGACGGTCTGCGCGCAGCGCGAACAGCCGCGGGTGACGTTCGCCAGCCGCGGAGCGAAATTCAACCCGAGCTTCTGGGCAAGGCCGCGGTCGGAGACATCCGTGAGGACGAACCACACCGGCGTCCGTCCGACCATCCCCTTGTGCAGGCGCAGCCTCGCGAAGTTCAGCCCGAGATCCACGCGCAGCGCGCTCGTCAACGTGAGATTGCTCCGCGGCAGCACCCCGCTGTCCGGCTGGCCCGGCGACTGGGCGCCGGCCGTCGCGGCTGGGACCATGCCGATCACCAGCGCTCCAAGAGCGAGAGCCCCCCTCGTCAACCTCATGCTTCTCCTCCTCGCGCGTCGCGGGCCACAGTGGCCGAGCCGCCGCTTTCCTGGATCGCTACTGACGCTCGATCCTCTCCCCGGCCCCAGTTCGATAAACGAAACGATCACTAGCGGCAGGCCGTAGCGCTGCTAACGATCAGCAGAACGGCCGGGCGCTTGGACGCGCCGCCTCACCTGTCGACACCACGCGGCAGGAAGGCCATCTTCTGCGGCGATCGTCGTCACGGTGGCCGTGCCCGAACTCTTCACCGATCCACCGTTCCGATCCGCGCTACGCGCTCATCGCGCCCCCTGTGACCGCTGCCAGGCCTGCGTCGCCCTCACCCGACGGGGTTCGGGCTGACGAGCGCCAGCGAGCCGCCTGCGCGCTTGAACCACTCCTCGAGCGCGCCGGTTGGGTCGCGCGGAGCAGCAGGGTCATGCTCGGCTGGCGACGCACCTCCTCGCGCAGCGCATGCTCCGGATCCGGCTGATGGAAGAATCCGGTCGCGGGATGGCCGTTCGGCCGAGACTCGCGGAGGAAGCTCGAGCAGCATCCGCATTCGCCTGATGTCCAGCACGACCGCAGACCCATCCCCATATAGCGCCGCAGTGCCGGGCGCTCATGTCGTTTAGCTTCGATTTCGACGCGCGTCAGTGATCGTAACGCTTACTTGCATAGCTTCGGGGGCATCCCCGGTCAGGCGTCGCGCCGTCGCCCGGCGCGACGCTGACTTTCGACGCTACGCGAAGAGCGGGCGTCTCCACGGGCTGACGCTCGGATGGCCATGAACTCACCAACCTTCCCGGCGATCGGCACCGCACTTCGGTTCAAGAGCTCATGAGCGGCAGGGTCTCGAACTACCTGCGTCTGCTCCGGCCGAGCGTCCTCAAGCAACTGAACCCGCGACTCGTCGCGCTCCTCAACGAGCTGCCGGCGCTGGACAGGCAGAACAAGGCGACGCTGGGTCGGCTGTTCGTCCACGGCGGGCTTGGGTACGCCGACGAGGGACCGGATGGCCGCCTGCGGGCCGAAGTGCGTATCCCGCCCCGCGAGTTCGTCTGGCAGCCGTCGATCATCGTCATGCCCCATGGGGGCGACCTCGACCTTGACCTCGTCAACGATGACCGGTGGGACCCCCACTGCGCGGTCTTGCCGAGCAACGGCGACAAGCAGTGGATCTGGTTGCCGATCCTCTCGCGCGGAAGGGCCCGGCTCAACCTCGACGGCCCGGGGTTCTACTGGTTCAGCTCCCCGATAGGCAACAACGAAGGCCGCGGCCTCATCGGGGGGATCCTCGTGCTGGGAGACGTTCCGCCCGAGGCTCGCCTCGACCGCCCGCCGCAGCGACGACCGTAGGAGGAGCATGCCACTCAATCGCCATCGGCTTTCCGCGCTGGGGATCGGCTCGATGGGCGCGGCCGGAGTCATCGCCGCCCTAAGGAAGTCACGGCGGAAGCCCGAACCACGCAGGCAGTACATACAGGCAGAGCCGGCCGTCAACCTCGCATCGGTGAGCGCCGCGGTCGGTATCGCGCCACCCGTGGCCGAGAACGTCACGTACGAGCGCATTCTCGAGGCGCGCTCCGAACCGAACAACTGGCTGACCTACTACGGCGCCTACGACGGGCAGCGCTACAGCCCGCTGGATCAGATCAACACGGAGAACGTCGAGCGTCTCCGACCCGCCTGGGTGTTCCAGTTCGGCTCGATCGGCGTACACGCGGGCCAGTCGACGTACGCGTTCGAGGCCGCCCCGATCGTCGTGGACGGAGTCATGTACGTCTCGGGCTGGGACGGCTGGGTCTGGGCCATCGACGCCCGGACCGGGCAGGAGCTGTGGCGCTACAGGCACGAGATCCCGTTCGATACGCCGCTGTGCTGCGGCAACGTCAACCGCGGGGTCGCCGTCGCCAAGGGAAAGGTCTTCGTCGTCACCCTGAACGCCCATGTGATCGCACTCGACGCCGAAACCGGCAGGCGCGTCTGGGATCAGGCGTACGGCGACGTCCGGGCCGGCGAGAGCGCCACGGTCGCTCCCCTGGTCGTCAAGAACCTGGTCATCGTGGGAAGCTCCGGCGGCGAACTGGGGGTGCGCGGCCACCTCGACGCCTTCGACGTCGACACCGGAGAGCGCGTCTGGCGCACCTACACCGTGCCCAAGCCCGGGGAGCCCGGATCCGAGACCTGGCCTGCTGACGGGGACGCCTGGGCGCGCGGTGGTGGCAACTGCTGGGTCACGGGCACCTACGACCCAGAGCTGAATCTCATGTACTGGGGAACGGGCAACCCGTCACCGGACTTCGATGGGACCGTTCGAGAGGGCGACAACCTCTACACCGACTGCGTCCTCGCCCTGAACCCTGACACCGGCGAGATCCGGTGGCACTACCAGTACACGCCGCACGACGTGTGGGACTACGACAGCAACATGACGAACATCCTGTTCGAGTTGGACGGGCGCAAGCTCCTGGCGCACTTCGACAAGAACGGGTACTTCTTCGTCCTCGACCGCACGAACGGCGAGGTCGTCCGCGTGGCGCCGTTCGGCGAGCGCATCACCTGGGGCGAGATCGACGCCGGCGGCAAGGTGACGCCCAAGCTGTACCCCGAGAAGGAGGGCGAGCCGGTCCACGTGTGGCCGGCGCCTGGCGGCGCCACGGAATGGACGCACACCGCCTACAGCCCGAGGACGCAGCTGTTCTACGTGCCGGTGATCGATATGGGGGCAACGCTCACGCTGAGGCACGTCGAGTTCAGGGAGAGCCTTCCGTACTACGGAGGGAACCCGGCCGTCGACAAGGACATGCAGGGCTTCGTGAAGGCCTTCGATCCCTCCACCGGCGAGGAGGTGTGGAGGTGGCGCAACGACACACCGATGGTCGCGTCGGTGCTCGCCACCGGCGGCGACCTCGTGTTCGTCGGCGAGCCGTCGGGGGAGTTCAACGCGTTCGACGCTCGGACCGGCGAGCTGTTGTGGCAGTTCCAGTGCGGCAGCGGCCACCACAGCAGCCCGAGCACCTACAGCGTCGACGGTACCCAGTACATCGCCGTCCCGGTCGGCTGGGGCAGCTGGGTCGAAGGGTTCGCACCCGAGATGGTCGGGGCGCCGCGAGGCAACGCCCTCTTCGCCTTCGCCCTCCCGCAGTAGCGTTCCAGCCACGACATCGCCGGAGCCGAGATGAATCTCCTGATCCTTGGACTGGACAGTTCGATCGCGTGCATGGCGATCGGTGCGATCGTCGGTGGGCGGTCGTGCCTGCCGCTCGCTGCGCTCTTCGGCGTCGCCGACGGAGTCGCCTTCCTGATCGGCTCGGCCGCCGGTTGGCAGCTCTCATCCGGCCTGAGCGACGGCGTAGAGACGGGAATGCTGGTCGGCCTGGGGCTCTATCTGGTCGTCGTCGCGCGCCTCACGCGGCGAGCCGCTCCCCTGTGGCCCGTGTGGCTGCTGCCGTGGGCCCTGAGCATCGACAACCTCTCCTACGGACTTGCGGGAGAGCCGACGGCTGGTTGGCTTCTCGGGCATGCCGGGCAACAAGCGCTGTCGAGCAGCCTGCTCGCTCTGGTGGGGCTCCTCGTCGGGATGGTGCTGCCGCGCGTCTTCCCGTTGATGCAGCGGGGCGCTGCCGGCAGCGCAGTCGCCGGAGCCGCGTTGGCCCTCGCGGCGGGAGTCGTGTCGCTGCCCGGATGATCACCCCGTCGCGCCAGCGCTCATCCGCGCGGCGAGCTCGACGAGCATGCGGACGCCGTACCCGGTCGCGCCGGGGCCGAACGTGTCGCCGCGATCCTCATCGAGGAACGCAGGCCCGAGCATGTCGACATGCGCCCAGGGCCCGTCGCCCGCGAACTGCTGCAGAAACGTCGCAGCGACGATCGGAAAGCCGAAGCTCTTCCCCGCTGTGTTGCGCAGGTCGGCCACGGCCGAGTCGAGCAGCGGTCGATAGCGCGGGTGCAGCGGCCACGGCCAGGCGAGATCGCCGCTTGCGTTGCCCGCTTCGACGACGGCGGTGCGCCACGACTCGTCCGTCGCGAAGACGCCGGCGTAGACATCACCCATACCCGCGCGCAGAGCGCCCGTCAGCGTCGCCAGGTCGATGAGGTGTGTCGCGCCGTCGCGGCGTGCGTACCACAGCGCATCCGCCAGGATCAGGCGTCCCTCGGCGTCGGGATTCGTCACCTCGACCGTGAGGCCGGCAGCGGTCCTGACGACGTCGGTCGGTCGCATTGCGCTCCCGCTCAACATGTTTTCGCAGGCAGGCACGACACCGGTGACCGACAGTGGGAGCTCGAGCTCGGCGATCGCGCCGAGCGCGGCCACGACGGCCGCCCCGCCCGCCATGTCGGCCTTCTGGCGGACGATGTCCGTCTGCGGCTTGAGGAAGTAGCCGCCCGTGTCGAAGGTGACGGCCTTCCCGACGAGCGCCAACCGCGGTGCAGCCGGCGCGCCGGGCGGCTCGTGCCGGAGCACGATGAGAAGCGGCTGCGCGGGGCTGCTGGCGCCCACCGCGGCGAGTCCGCCAAGCCCCGCCTCGGCGGGATCGATCGTCTCGGCCAGAAGCCGCGGAAACGCGGCCGCGCGCTCCGCGAGCCCGGCCGGCGAAACCACGTTTGGCGGCGCGTCGACGAGTTCGCGGGCGGCGTTCGTCCAGCGCGCGACGAGTGCTGCGCGGTCGGCCACGGGCGCGAGGTCGTCGCCGCACCCGCAGATGACGAAGCGCTCGACGCCGCGCGGGTGGCCGTCGCTTGCCCAGCGGCGAGCGTCGTAGCCGCCGAGGACCGCACCCTCGGCCAGCGCGCGCACCTGCTCCTCGACGGAGAGGGGCAGGGACGCATCGAGCGCCCACGCGACCGTGCCGCCGCCCCGGCACGCGCGCACCGCCTGCGCCGCACCCGTCCGCAGTCCGTCGACGTCCGGCTCGACCGCGACGACAGCGAGCGACGTGGCGGCCGTATACACGAGCGCGACCGGATCGGCGTCCGTGATCGCGCGCTCCGGGGCACCGAGCTCCGCTGCCCGTGCTCCGACCGCGGCTGCGACGAGGTCGGCGCCGACCGCATACGGGTCGCCCGCGGCTAGCTCGACGTGCATCGTCTGACGGCGATCGTTCGGCAGCTGCGATCGTTCGCTACGATCACGCTTCCTGACTCTAGTAGGAGGCGTTTCATGATGTGGATCAAGCCGGAGTTCGAGTTCGTTGATCTCTGCTCCGAGGTCACCTCGTACCTCTACCGCCGGTAAGCTGACGTCCGCGTGGCTCGACTGCTCGCCTGAGGCGCATCGCCCGCTTCGTCTGCCGCGTGCGCGTTCGTGTCCTCGGGTCGGCCGCCGGTGGGGGGTTTCCGCAGTGGAACTGCCAGTGCGGAACATGTGAAGCCGCGCGCGAGGGTGCACGAGCACGACCTCGTACCCAGTCGTCGCTGGCGATCCGGGGTGGCGAGGGGCCCTGGTTTCTCGTCAACGCCTCACCGGACGCGCGCCAGCAGCTCGAGACACTTAAGCCTTGGCAGGTCGACGGCGTCCGCGCGCCCCCGATCGCGGGCGTGCTGCTGACCGACGCGGAGATCGATCACACGGCTGGGCTTGTGCTCCTGCGCGAGTCGGCAACGCCGGTGAGCGTCTTCGGCGATGAAGGCATCGAGCGCGCGCTGCGGTGCGGATTCCCCGTGTTGGCGATCCTCGAGCGCTATTGCGGAGTCAAGTGGCAGACGCTGGAACCCGAGCGACCGAGGCCACTCGAACGGTCGAGCCTCGCAGTCGAGCCCTTCGACGTGGGCGGCGACGCGCCGCGCTATCTGACCGGGTCAGACGTGGAGGTCGGGGCGAGCGGGTTCACGTTCCGCGACCGCGCGAGCGGCGGCGTCGTCACCTACGTCCCCGGTCTCGCCCGCTTAGACGACGGCGTGCTCACCCGGTTGGCAACGAGCGATCTTGTGCTTGTCGACGGGACGTTCTGGCACGACGACGAGCTCGCCACAGCCGGCATCTCCGGCCGCAGCGCGCGCGACATGGGCCATGTGCCGCTCTCGGGCCCCGGCGGCACGCTCGAGGCGCTCGCGCGGCTCGACCGACCGCGCAAGGTGCTCGTCCACATCAACAACACGAACCCGATCCTGCTCGAGGACTCTGCCGAGCGGGAGGCGGTGCTCGCCGGGGGCGTCGAGGTCGCCTACGACGGCCTCGAGATCGAGCTGTGACCGAGAGTGCCACGAGACCGACGGGCGAGTGCGGGCCGTGGCCGCTCGAGGAGTTCATCGCCCGTCTGCGCGCGCAGGGGACGCGCTACCACGATTTGCACCCCTTCCACAGACGGATGGACGCGGGAGAGCTCACGCGCCAGGAGTTGCAGCGCTGGGTCGCGAACCGCTTCTACTACCAGAGGTGCATCCCGCTGAAGGACGCGGCGATCCTGGCCAACTGCCCCGAGGTGGAGGTCCGTCGCGTGTGGATCCAGCGCATCCTCGACCACGACGGCACGGGCGACGGAACCGGCGGCACCGAGTCGTGGC
>JALYMV010000165.1 GCA_030773575.1 Actinomycetota bacterium | reverse complement strand
GACCATCCTCGACGGCGCGCACAACCCGAGCGGGATCGCCGCGCTGGCCGCCGCGCTCGACGCCGAGATCGGCGGCCGGCCGCTCGTCGCGGTGCTCTCCGTGCTCGACGACAAGGACGCTGCGGGGATGCTGCGCGCGCTGCTCGACCGCTGCTCGACCGCGGTCTTCACGTCCTCGGCCAACCGCCGCGCGCTGCCGCCGGCGACCCTCGCGTCGCTGGCCTCCCAGATCGGCTGGCGCGGCGAGCCGGTGCTCGAGCCCGATCCGCGCGCCGCGCTCGAGCGCGCCCGCGCGCTGACCGGCCCGGGCGGTGCCGTGGTGGCCACGGGATCCATGTACCTGATCGCCGACCTGCTCTCGCCGCCGGGAGCGCGGCGGGCCTCCGCGCTGTGAGCCCGCGCGAACCGCCCGGCGGCCCGAGCGTGCCCGCGATGATCGCCCTCGTGGCGGTCGTCGTGGCGATGACGATCCTGATCTTCTTCGCCGTGGGCTACATCCTCGGCCGAGCGCTCCTGTGACGGTCCGCCGCCGCGACGGGTACGATCTCCCGCCAACATGGTGAGCTTCGGCGTATTCGGGATCGACAGTGGTGGCCTCAACACCGCGGTCAACGTCCTGATCCTCTTCCTCGTGGTGATCTGGGCGGCGTTGATCTTCTGGACGTACGCCGACGCGCGGCGGCGGATCGACGACCCGATGCTGGTCGCCTGCGCGACCGCTGCGTCGCTCTTCCCGTTCGTGGGCTCGATCGTCTACGCGATCGTGCGCCCGCCGGAGTTCCTCGACGAGGTCTACCTCCGCAACCTGGAGATCCAGGCCGCCGAGGAGCGCCTGCGCCAGCTCGAGGCTCGCAGCGGGCGGGGCGACGGCCGGGTCAACCAGCTCGAGGCCGAGCTCGAGCGCGAGCGCCAGCGGCGCCTGGAGCTCGAGCGGGCGATGTCGGCCTCCCGGCGCCCGCTGCGTACCGCGGGCGCCACCACCGAGTCGCCGGCCGGCGAGCGGCCGACCGGCTACTAGCACTCGGGCACTTCCGCCCAGACTCAAAGGAGCTCTTCCATGGACCGGACCCTCATCCTGGTCAAGCCGGACGCGTTCGCGCGCAACCTGACCGGCGAGATCATCGCCCGCTTCGAGCGCAAGGGCCTGCGCATCGCGGCGCTCAAGCAGATGATCGTCACCGAGGAGCTCGCGAGGCAGCACTACGGCGAGCACGAGGGCAAGCCGTTCTTCGGCGAGCTCGTCGACTTCATCACGTCAGGCCCGCTGGTCGCCATGGTGCTCGAGGGCACCGAGGCCGTGAGGGCGGCCCGCCAGGTGATCGGCGCGACGAACCCGCTCGAGGCCAACACGGGCTCCATCCGCGGCGACTTCGCGGTCGAGGTCGGCCAGAACATGGTCCATGGCTCCGACTCCGCCGAGTCCGCCGAGCGCGAGGCGGGCCTGTTCTTCCCGGAGCTGAGCTGAGTGACGTGATCCGCTTCCGGGCTTCGCCCTGCGGATCCGAAGCGAGCCGGAGCTGAGCGCGCCCCCGCTCACCCTCGCGTCCGCGTCTCCGCAGCGGCGGGCGATCCTCACCCAGCTCGGCGTCCCCTTCGACGTCCGCCCCGCGGACGTCGAGGAGGAGACGGCGGGGGAGCCGCGCGAGGTCGCCGAGCTCAACGCCCGGCGCAAGGCGCTCGCGATCCCGGCCGAGGGCCTCGTGCTCGGGGCGGACACCATCGTGGCGATCGGCGGCGGCATCCTCGGCAAGCCGCGCGACGCCGCCCAGGCGCGCGAGTACCTCGGCCGCCTGGCCGGCGCCGAGCACCAGGTGGTGGGCGGCGTGGCGGTCACGCGTGACGGGGAGGTCGTCGCCGCCGGGGTCTCCGTCACCGACGTCACCTTCCGCGCCGTCGGCCCCCGCTTCCTCGACGCCTACGTCGCCACGGAGGAGTGGCGCGGCCGGGCCGGCGGCTACGCGATCCAGGGCCGCGGCGCGGCCCTCGTGCAGGCCATCCGCGGCGACTACCTCAACGTGGTCGGGCTCCCCGTCGCCCTCCTCCTCGATCTGGTCCCGGGATTGGTGCCGGGCGATGGCTAGCCGCTAGACTCCCGCACTCGGCGCCGGGCCCGGTATTCCTCCGTGGTTTGCGGCGAAAATTCGCATGGGATTCTTCTCCTACCTCACCGGCTTCGGCGGCCGCGACATGGCGGTCGACCTCGGGACGGCCAACACGCTCGTCTACGTCCGCGGACGCGGGATCGTGCTCTCCGAGCCCTCCGTGGTGGCGATCGACTCGCGCACGGGCGAGGTTCACGCCGTCGGCATCGAGGCCAAGCGGATGCTCGGCCGCACGCCGGGCACCATCAGCGCCATCCGGCCGCTCAAGGACGGTGTGATCGCCGACTTCGACGTCACGGAGGCGATGCTGCGCCACTTCATCGAGAAGGTCCACCAGAACCGCTGGGCGCACCCGCGCGTCGTCGTCTGCGTCCCCTCCGGGGTCACCGGCGTCGAGAAGCGCGCGGTCGAGGAGGCCTGCCTGAGCGCCGGCGCGCGCCAGGCCTATCTGATCGAGGAGCCGATGGCCGCGGCGATCGGCGCCGGGCTGCCGGTGGGGGAGCCGACCGGCAACATGGTGGTCGACATCGGCGGCGGCACGAGCGAGGTGGCGGTCATCTCGCTCGGCGGGATCGTCGTCTCGCAGTCGATCCGGGTCGGCGGCGACGAGCTCGACGACTCGATCATCAACTACGTCAAGAAGGAGTACAAGCTCCTCATCGGCCAGCAGACCGCCGAGGAGGTCAAGCTCGAGATCGGGTCCGCGTACCCGCTCGAGGAGGAGGTCCAGGCCGAGATCCGCGGCCGCGACCTCGTGTCCGGGCTGCCCAAGACGGTCGTGCTGACCTCCGAGGAGGTCCGCGCGGCGCTCGAGGAGCCGCTCGTGCAGATCATCGACGCGATCAAGGAGACGCTCGACCGCACCCCGCCCGAGCTCGCGTCGGACATCATGGATCGCGGGATCATGCTGGCCGGCGGCGGCTCGCTGCTGCAGGGCCTCGACGAGCGCCTGCGCGAGGAGACCCAGATGCCCTCGCACCGCGCGGAGTCGCCGCTGACCTGCGTGGCGGTGGGATCGGGCCGCTCCCTGGAGGAGTTCGAGGCCATCCACCGCTCCAACAAGAACAACCGCAACGGGAGCCATCGCCGCCGCCCGCGGTAACCCGATGCCCCATCCGAGGTTCCTCACGGTATGTACGACCGAACGGTGCGACGGCGCCGGGCCGCCCTGGCCGGCTTCGTCGCCCTCTCCCTGATTCTCCTGACGGCGTACTTCGGCGAATCCGCCGGAGGCGCCCTGCACTCGGTGCAGCGCGGCGCGCTGGCGGTCCTGGCACCCGTGCAGGAGGGCGCCAACCGCGCGCTCAAGCCCGTCCGCGACGCCTTCGGGTGGATCGGCGACACGGTCGACGCCAAGCAGGAGCGCGACGACCTCGTCAAGCGCAACCGCGCGCTCGAGGCGCAGGTGACCCGCCAGCAGGTCGAGCTCTCCCAGTACGCGCAGATCCGCAAGCTCATCGACGTCAACGACGCGGCGGGGCTCAACAAGTACCGGCCCGTCACCGCGCGGGTGATCGGGCAGACGCCGAGCCTCTTCTACTCCGAGATCAAGATCGACAAGGGCTCCAGCGAGGGCATCGACGTCGGCCAGCCCGTCACGGGCGGCGGCGGCCTGGTCGGCCGGGTCTCGAGCGCGGTCGGCGGCGCCGCTGTGGTGACGCTGATCACCGACGAGGAGTTCGCCGTCTCGGCCAAGACGCTCGGCAACCAGGTGCCGGGAACGATCATGCCCGTCACCGGCTCGCCCGGCGATCTCATCCTCGACTTCGTCTCCCAGCGGGAGGACGTCGACGAGGGCGAGCGGATCGTCACCGCGGGCACGACGGACGCCCGCCTCGGCTCGCTGTTCCCGCCCGGCATCCCGATCGGCCGGGTCCGGCGCATCGAGGACGGCGCGGGCGACCTCGACCGCATCGTCCACGTCAAGCCCGCGGCCGAGCTGACCAACCTGCAGTTCGTCTCCGTGCTCACGAGCGCCGACTCCGGCGACCTGACGGCCTCCGCCGAGCCGTGATCTTCACGCCCGCCACCGCCGCCCGGCTGGCCGGGCTGGGCATCCTTGGCGTGATCGTCCAGACCGCCGCGATCTCGCAGATAACCGTCTTCGGGGCGCCGGTGGACGTCTTCCCCCTGGTGGTCGCGGCCGTCGGGCTGTTCGCGGGCGCGGTGGGCGGGGCGGGCTTCGGCTTCGCCGCCGGCCTGTTCGTCGACATCGCCCTGCTGCAGACGGTCGGGGTGACCTCACTGATCTACGTGGCGATCGGCTACGGCGCCGGCCGGCTGCGCGAGCTGCGCGACCCGGGCCACGGGCTGACGCCGATGGCCGTCGGGGCGGCCGCCACCGCGGCGGCTACCGTGGGCTTCGCGGTCCTGACGTTCATGCTGGGCATCGACGCGCCCGTCTCGCTGCTGCTCGTGCGGCAGATCCTCATCACCGTCGTGGTCAACACCCTGCTCGCCCTGCCCGTGTTCGCGCTCGTGCGCCGCATCCTGGACCCGTACCTCCCCGACGACCCGCGCCGCCGCCGGCGCCGGGCGTCGACGACCGGCGGCCTGAGCCCGCTGAGCCGCGCCTAGCCTCTCCGATGGCCCCGCAGTCCCCCCTCGAGGACCGCCGCCCGGCGATCACGCCGCAACTGGCCCTGCGGGTGGCGATGCTCGGCGGCGTGGCCTTCGCGCTCTTCGCGATCGTCTTCTTCCGGTTGTGGTTCCTGCAGGTGCTCTCGGGCGAGGAGTACGTCTCCCAGGCGGCCGAGAACCGCGTGCGAAAGGTGAAGATCGAGGCGCCGCGCGGCGACATCGTCGACCGCAACGACTCGCCCCTGGTCGTCACCAAGGAGGCGGCGGTCGTCCAGCTCATGCCCAACGAGCTGCCGGAGGTCGAGACGGACCTCGCCGACGCGTACCGCAAGGAGCTCTCGGCGGCCGAGCGCGAGCGCCTGGCCTACCGGGAGCGGCTGCGCGCCTTCGACCGCCGCCGCCCCGCGGGCCGCCGCGCCACGCGCGTGC
>JALYMV010000164.1 GCA_030773575.1 Actinomycetota bacterium | reverse complement strand
GCTCGAGCGCGCGGGCTACCGACGCCGGAGCGGGGCAGAAAGGGGCGCCAGTGAGGGGCGGAGAGCTGCGGCTGGTGAGTGAGCGGCTCCTGCGCGCTCATCCGACGAACGGCCGCTCGAACAGCGTCGAGAGCACGATCTGCGTCTGCGACCGGGTGACCCCCGGCGCGTCGCGGATGCGCTCGAGCGCCGCCTCGAGGTGCGCCGTGTCGCGTGCGCGGACGTGGAGCATCGCGCTCGCCTCGCCCGCGACGGTGTAGGCGGCCGCGACCTCGGGGTGGTGGGCGACCGCGTCGCGGACCTCGCTCGCGGCCATCCGGCCCTCGCAGTAGAGCGCCACGAAGGCGTGCGTCGTCCACCCGTAGGCGGCCGGGTCGACCTGGGCCGTGTAGCCGCGCAGGACCCCGTCGGCCTCGAGGCGGTCGACCCGCCGCTTGACCGCCGGCGCGCTCAGCGAGACCCGCATCCCGATGCTTTGGAACGAGCGGCGGGCGTCCTGGCGTAGCAGCGCAACGATCTGCCGGTCGATGTCGTCCACAGCGGCATGATAAGCCGCTGTCACGCAACGGTTGCCTATTGCAGCGGGCGGCGGACCGGAGGATCGTTCCATCCATGAGCACGAAGCCCCTCACCCAGAACGAGTTTCGCCCGGCCGGCGTCGCAGGCTCCGCCTCTGGGCGACGTCACACCGAAGCGGACTTCATGCCGCTCAACGGGGTCGACCACGTCGAGCTCTACGTCGGCAACGCCGCCCAGGCCGCCTACTTCTACGTCCACGCCCTCGGCTTCAAGCACGTCGCCTACAAGGGCCTCGAGACGGGCTCGCGCGACCGCACCTCCCACGTGCTCGAGCAGGGCCGCATCCGCCTCGTGCTCACCGGCGCGCTGACCGCCGACTCGGACATCGCCCGCCACGCCCACGCGCACGGCGACGGCGTCAAGGTCATCGCCCTGTCGGTCCCCGACGCGGACTACGCCTACCGCACGGCGGTCGAGCGCGGCGCCGAGGGCGTCGAGGAGCCCTGCGAGCTCTCCGACGAGCACGGCCGCGTGAAGCTCGCCACGATCAAGACCTACGGCGAGACGCTGCACACCTTCGTCGAGCGCGCCGAGTACGCGGGCGCCTTCCTCCCCGGCTTCGCCCCGCGGCAGGGCGACGCGGGCGACGCCGGCCTGCTGGCGATCGACCACATCGTCGGCAACGTCGAGCTCGGCCACATGCAGGAGTGGGTGGAGTACTACGAGCGCGTCTTCGGCA
The DNA here is from genome assembly GCA_030773575.1 of Actinomycetota bacterium. Lineage (GTDB taxonomy): Bacteria > Actinomycetota > Thermoleophilia > Solirubrobacterales > Solirubrobacteraceae > JACCYI01. The sequence goes on along the minus strand of JALYMV010000164.1, from coordinate 3,700 downwards.
TGACGGAGATGCTGCACTTCTCCGACGAGGCGATCTCGACGGAGTACTCCGCGCTGATGTCGAAGGTCGTCACGGACGGCAAGGGCCGCGTCAAGTTCCCGATCAACGAGCCCGCCGAGGGCAAGCGCAAGTCCCAGATCGACGAGTACCTCGAGTTCTACGGCGGGCCGGGCGCCCAGCACATCGCGGTCGCCACGCGCGACATCGTCCGCACGGTCACCGAGATGCGCGAGCGCGGCGTCCAGTTCCTGACGATCCCCGAGGCCTACTACGAGGACGTCCCGCAGCGGATCGGCGAGATCGAGGAGTCCATCGACGACCTGCGGCGGCTGGGCATCCTCGTCGACCGCGACGACGAGGGCTACATGCTCCAGATCTTCACCAAGCCGGTCGGCGACCGCCCGACCGTCTTCTTCGAGGTCATCGAGCGCCATGGCGCCCGCGGCTTCGGCGAGGGAAACTTCAAGGCGCTGTTCGAGGCCATCGAGCGCGAGCAGGAGCTGCGCGGCAACCTCTAGGAGAGAACCCGACATGCGTTATCACCAGATGGGCGAGGTGCCGGCCAAGCGGCACGTCCAGGTCCGCGACGAGGAGACGGGGCGGCTGCTCGTCGAGGAGGTCCTCGGCTTCGAGGGCTTCTCGGGCAACGAGTCGATCCTCTACCACCTCTACTCGCCGGCCCGGATCACCGGCGTCGGCGACTTCGAGCCGATCGTCCGCGAGGAGTGGGTCCCCGAGGCCCACGTCCACCGGCTCACGAACACCATGGGCCTCGAGCCGGAGGGCGACGCGATCCTCGGCCGGCGGGTGCTCCAGTACAACAACGACGTCGAGATCTCGATCTGCCTGCCCGAGCGCGAGGCGGACTACTTCTACCGCGACGGCGAGGGCGACGAGGTCATCTTCGTCCACGAGGGCGGCGGGGTGCTCGAGTCCGTCTTCGGCTCGCTGCCCTTCCGCAAGTGGGACTACGTCGTCATCCCCCGCGGCACGACCTACCGCCTGCGCTTCGACACGCCACAGCGGTGGCTGTGCTTCTACACGCCGGGCGAGATCGAGACGCCCAAGCGCTATCGCAACCGCTACGGCCAGCTGCTCGAGCACGCGCCGTTCTCCCAGCGCGACTTCCACGTCCCGGCGGCGCTGGAGACCCAGCGCGAGCGCGGCGAGTTCGACCTCAAGGTCCGCGTGCGCGGCGGCTATCAGGACTACGTCCTCGACTACCACCCGTTCGACGTCGTCGGCTGGGACGGCTACGTCTACCCGTACACCTTCAACATCGCCGACTTCGAGCCCAAGGCCGGGCGCCTGCACCAGCCGCCGCCCGCCCACCAGAACTTCCAGGGCCCGAACTTCGTGATCTGCTCGTTCTGCCCGCGGATGCTCGATTGGGACCCGGAGGCGATCGTCCTCCCCTACCACCACTCCAACGTCCAGTCGGAGGAGATGATCTATTACGTCGACGGGCAGTTCGGGTCGCGCAAGGGCGTCGACATCGGGGCGATCACCCTGCACCCGTCCGGCCTCCCGCACGGCCCGCAGCCGGGCCTGGTCGAGAAGGCGATCGGGGCGACGCGGACAGAGGAGCTCGCCGTGATGTGCGACACCTTCCGCCCGCTCAAGCTCACGCCGCTCTCGCGCGACCTCGACGACCCCGCGTACGCGTTCTCCTGGGCCGACGACGTGGAGCTTGAGCCGACGACGGTCACCTGAGTGGCGACCGCGGTCGGCCTCGACAGCTTCACCTGGCAGGACGGCGAGCGCACCATCCGCTTCGGCCGCGGCGCGGCGGCCGAGGCGGTGGGGCTGCTCGGCGGGCCCGGCTACATCCTCCTGACCACGGAGCGCGCGGCTGGGATGGCCCCCGGGGTCGCCGATGCCGCCGCGGCAGTGCACCACGTCGCCGGCGGGCTGGTCGACGAGATCGCCGCCGGGCTCCTCGGCGAGGTCGCCGGAGCCGAGCGGATCGTCGCGCTGGGCGGTGGCCGGGTGATCGACACGGCCAAGGCGCTCGCGGCGGCGGGCGGCGGCCGCGCGATGGCGGTGCCGACGACGCTGTCGGGCGCGGAGATGACCCGCGGCCATCGGCTGCCAACGGGCGTCGAGGCGGCACGGGTGCGCTGCGCCGCGGTGGTCAACGACCCGGCGCTGTCGGCCTCCCAGCCGGTCGACGCGCTGGCCGCCAGCGCGCTCAACGCGCTCGGCCACGCGGTGGAGGCGCCGTGCACCCCCCGGGCCAACCCGGTCGCCACGCTCGCCGCGCTGCGCTCTGCCGAGCTGATGGCGGGGGCGTTCGCCGCGGCCGGGCCCGACCGTGACGCGCTCGCCCTCGGCGCGCTGCTGGCCGGCTACTCGATCGACTCGGCGGGCTACGGCCTGCATCACGTCCTCGCCCAGACGCTCGTGCGGGTGGCGGGTGCCGGCCACGGGCCGGCCAACGCGATCCTCCTGCCCCACACGATCGGCGCGCTCGCCTGGCGCTTCCCGCGCCAGCACGATGCGCTGGCCGCCGCGCTGGGCGAGGATCCGGCCGAGGCGGCGTCCCGCCTGCGCGAGCTCACCGGGACGGTGCGCCTGCAGGACGTCGGCCTGCGCCGCGAGGACCTCGTCGCGTGCGCCGACGCGGCGGCCGAGCGCTCAGAGCTCGACTCCACGCCGCCGCGCGCGGGCCGCGCGGAGCTCCTGGCGCTGCTCGAGCACGCCTGCTGAACCCGCTGTGCCGGATCACGAGGAGATCGCGCTCCAGGCGCGGCGGCTGCTCGGGAGCGCGATGGCGTCGTTCGGGTTCCGCGAGTGGCGCCTGCTCGCACGGCTGCTGCATCCGGGCGAGCCGATCGACGCCATGGCCTACGGGATGCTGCCGGGGCGCTGGGTCGGGGGCCGGCGCCTGCTGGTGGCGACGCCGTTCCGGCTCCTGCTGGTGGCCAAGGGATTGCTCACCGGCCACGAGCACGTGCGCGAGCTCGCCTGGGATGCGCTGAGCGACGTGGCGGTCGAGCTGCCGTGGCGGCTGGCGCTCGTGCTCCCCGACGAGCGGATCGAGCTGACCTTCGTCCAGCCGCCGCGCCAGCTGGCCGGGATCGCGGATCGCGTGCGTGCACGGCTGGACCCCGCGCGCGCCACGGCGCCCACCGCCGACGAGGTGCTCGACCAGGGGCGGCGCAAGCTGGGGCGCATGACCGCGTCGGCCCTGGAGGCCAACCTGATCGCGCTCGCCGGGCTCCTCGGCCCCGGGGAGACGGTCCTCGAGCTCGTCTTCGTGACGAGCGGCGAGCGGACCGGCCTCCTCGCCGCCTCGAGCCGCCGGCTGGTGTTCGTCCCCTCACGCGGCCTCGGCGTTGGCGAGGCGGTGGAGCAGCCCTACGCGTCGATCGTCGCGTGCGAGCTCACGGAGGACGGGACGATGGTGGTCGGGACCGCCGGCCGCGCGGAGCTGCGGGTCGAGGCGGCCAACCCGGTCGAGCGGGCGCTGAACGTGGCCGAGATCACCCGGGCGCGGATGACGGGTCAGTAGCCTTCCGCGGCCCGTGGCCGCTCCGCCGCCCACCGAGCAGGACCTCGTCGCGCTCGCCGAGGGTGCCCTCGCGGCGGCCGGCGGCGGCGAGGAGGCGCAGGCGACCGCCGCGTGGGAGTGGGCGCTCGGCGCGGAGGAGGCGACGGTGAGGGTCGAGCTCGCCGTGCTGCGCGACGGCCGCGTCGG
>JALYMV010000163.1 GCA_030773575.1 Actinomycetota bacterium | reverse complement strand
CGGCACGGCAGGGCGCCGCCTCGCGGGCGAAGCGCTCGGGGTCCCAGCGCGCCGGCTGATGAACGGGCCCGCGAGGCGAGTCCTGCTCGGCCGGGTTCCACCGCGCGGCCCGGCTCGCGCCCCAGCGCCCCGGCCATCGCATCCACGCCGGCGAGCGGGCGTCGATCGGCTCCACCGCCGGGCGCACCACTCGGCCCGCGCCGTCGGCCTCATCGTTGGGGTCGGGCCAGGTCCGGTCGCGCACGCCGGGGCGCAGGTAGGCCGCGTGCGACCCGTTGGCGACGAAGACGACGGGATGCCCGTCGTGCCGCGCCACCTCGCGCCACGGGCAACGCTCGGCCCCCGAGTGCTGCGCGAGGACCGCCTCGACCGGCCGGCCGCGGGCGTCGAGCCGGTACTGCGCGAGCTCGTGCACTCAGGGGGATGTGCCGGCGCGAAGCCCGGCTGTAAGGGGGCGAAGCCCTCTTAGGCGCCCCGTGCGCACGATCCCGCGGTCCTGCGGGTTGTCGGCGAAGAAGAGCCAGTACTGGCGCCACGTCCCTCCGTCTCGCGCCGGGGCGACGTGGCGGTAGGCGACCGCCCGCCCGGTGCCGCCGGGCCCTGGCGCCACGCCGGGGATCCGGCGGCCGGCCTCCTCCACCCGCGCCACGGGCGAGCGCTCGTCGCGGTCGTGCACCAGCACGGGTGCGTGGGGGTCGGCGGCGAATGCGACGGCGAGCAGGAGCTGGGCGGCGAGCACTTGGGGTCCACACCCTATGGGCGGGCGCCGCGGCCCTTCCGATACTTCCGTACACAGAGCAGCGACCTCTCCTGAGCAGCACCGCCCTGTGAACCGCTTCCACCCGACATCCGCTCTCGCCGACGGCCCGCCGCCTGAGGTCCTCGGTGAGATCGATGTCGCGTGGGAGCGGGCGCAGGCGCTCCACACGGAGGGCTTCGCCTTCCCCTTCGAGGGCCTGAGCCCCGTCGAGGTGGTCGCGCTGGCCTGCGGCGAGACCGCCGAGGAACTCCTCGGGGCGGCGCCTATTTCCCGTTCGCACCGAACAGAACCGCTGGGCCGAGTCCCGAGCGCCGGGTAGGCACGCTCGGGCGCATCGCTGCGGTCGCGGCGCTCCTCATCGCGCTCGGTCTGCTCGCGTTCATGACCGTGGGCCGGCCCGAGACCTACGAGGTGCGCGCGCAGTTCCAGACCGCCGGCCAGCTCGTGAAGGGCAACCTCGTGCAGATCGCGGGCAGGAAGGTCGGCACGGTCAAGGACATCGAGCTGACCCCCGACGGCCAGGCCGAGATCCGCCTGGCGATCGAGAGCGAGCACGCGCCGCTGCGCCGCGGCACCCAGGCCAGCCTGCGCACCGCCTCGCTCTCCGGCGTGGCCAACCGCTACGTCGACCTGCAGATGCTGCCCGGCGAGTCCCAGCAGACCATCGAGGACGGCGGCGTGATCCCGCCGGAGAGCACCACCACCGCGGTGGACCTCGACCAGGTCTTCAACCTGTTCGACCGGCGCACCCGCAAGGGGCTGCGCAACGTGATCCGGGGCTTCGGCGCCACCTACGAGGACGAGCACGAGGAGGCCAACGCCGGCTTTGAGTACCTCAACCCGTCCCTGGTCGCCACCCGCCGGCTCTTCGAGGAGCTGACCTACGACCAGGCCGGCCTCGAGTCCTTCCTGGTCTCGAACTCCAAGCTGCTCACCGACGTGGCCGACCGGCGCGAGGACCTCTCCGCGCTCGTCGACCGGCTGGCCACCACGCTCGGCGCGATCGGGCGCGAGAAGGGCGCGCTCGGCACGGCGATCGAGCGCCTCCCGCCGTTCATGCGCCGGGCCAACACGACGTTCCGCAACCTCCGCGCGACGCTGCGCGACCTCGACCCGCTCGTGGCGGAGTCCAAGCCCGTCACGCCCAAGCTGCGCGCGGTGCTCGCCGACCTCAGGCCGTTCGCGCAGGATGCGTCGCCGACCTTCCGCGACCTCGCCGACATCGTCCGCCGGCCGGGCAAGGGCAACGACCTCACCGAGCTCGCGCAGCTCACGCTCCCCCTCCGCGACGTCACGGTGCGGCCCGGCACCTACAACGGCAAGGTCCGCGACGGCTCCTTCGCCACCTCGACGAAGTCCCTGCGCTCCCAGGCCGCGCAGTTCGCCTTCCAGCGCCCCTACACGGTCGACTTCACGGGCTGGTTCGACGACTTCTCGCACTCGGGCATCTACGACGCCTACGGCTCCGCCAGCCGCGTCTCCACCACGGTCAGCGCGTTCGCGTTCGCCAACGGCGCGCTCACGCCGGTGCCCGAGGAGCTGCGCGACGACCTCATCAACCAGGTGGCGACGCTCGGCCAGCGCAACCGCTGCCCGGGCTCGACGGAGCGACCGGCCGAGGACAAGTCCAACCCGTACAAGCCGTCGCCCGACTTCAACTGCGACCCCGACGAGATCCCGCCCGGGCAGTGAAGCGCGTCCTGCTCATCGCGCTGGTCCTGGTCGCCGCCGGCGCGGGCGCCTTCGTCGCCGCGGGCGCCGGCGACGACGACTCACGCGGCCGCTACACGGTCGTGCTCGACAACGCCTTCGGGCTCATCGAGGGCGCAGACGTGAAGGTCGCGGGCGTGCGCGCCGGCAAGATCACCTCCTTCGGCATCGATCCGAAGTCCTACCGGGCGCGCGTCGGGATCAAGATCAATGCCCGCGGTTTCGGCGACCTCCGCTCCGACGTGTTCTGCGAGTCGCGCCCGCAGTCGCTCATCGGCGAGTACTTCCTGGACTGCAAGCCGGGCACGAGCCCCCGCGAGCTCAAGCCCGGCGCCGTCATCCCGGTCGAGCGGACGGGCTCGACGATCCCGGTCGACCTGGTCAACAACATCATGCGCCGGCCGTTCCGCGAGCGCTTCTCGATCCTCCTCGGCGAGCTCGGGGCGGCCTTCGCCTCCCGCGGGGCGGACCTCAACGAGACGATCCGCCGCGCGAACCCCGCCCTGCGCGAGACGGACAAGGTCCTGCGGATCCTCGCCGAGCAGCGCAGCGTCATCCGCGACCTCACCGCCAACGCCGACCGGGTGGTCGGCGAGCTCGCCGCCAACAAGACGGAGGTCACCCGCTTCGTGAGAGAGGCGCGCGACACCGCGCGCACGAGCGCGTCGCGCAAGGCGGATCTGCGCGAGCAGGTCGAGACCTTCCCGGCCTTCCTCGACGAGCTCAGGCCGACGATGGCGCGGCTCGGCGAGGCCGCTGACGCCCAGGTCCCCGCGCTCACCAACATGTCGCGCAGCGCCCCGCTGCTGCGCTCCTTCTTCGACGAGCTCGGCCCGTTCTCCGATGCCTCGCGCCCGGCCTTCCGCACCCTCGCCGACGCGTCGCGCGCCGGGCGGACGGCGGTGCGGGTCGCGCGGCCGCGGATCGCGGAGCTGCGCGCGTTCGTCGACGACCTGCCCGAGCTCGCCACGAACCTCGCCATCACCCTCGAGCACCTCGACGACCGCCGCTTCGCGGTGGAGAAGGACCCGCGCTCGCCGGGCGGCCAGGGCTTCACCGGCTTCGAGGCGATCCTCCAGTACGTCTTCCGGCAGTCCCAGGCGACCAACGTCTTCGACGCGAACTCCTACCTGCTCAAGGTGTCGGCGTTCCTCGACTCGATCTGCGCGAACTACACGAACGCCGAGCTGGCGCGCACGCCGGAGCGCCAGCGCTGCCGCGCGAGGCTCGGCCCGAGCCAGCCGGGCATCGACCAGCCCGACCCGACGAAGTCCAACGCCCGCAAGGCCCGCTCCGGCGACCGCGACGCCGAGCGCGAGGGCGGCCGC
>JALYMV010000162.1 GCA_030773575.1 Actinomycetota bacterium | reverse complement strand
ACCTCGTGGTGGTCGCCCGGCGGGCGCGCGACGCCCGCGCGCTCACGAGCGACATCCGCGGGGTCGGGAGTCTCGCCGCGATCACCGACTCCCGGGTGCGCGAGCTCGGCCCGGCCAAGCGGGCGGTCGAGGTCATCTCCCAGCGGCTGCTCGTCGTGTGGCCCGTCTTCCGCGGCGCGGACGCGGAGGCACGGACCCGCGTGGTGACCCACGAGCTGACCCATGCCGCGCTCGCGGGCGTCACGTCGGGCCGGACACCGGGGTGGCTCGTGGAGGGGATCGCCCTCTACGTCTCCGACGACCGCCGCACGGCCGAGGCGGCGCAGGCGCTGCAGACGGCGGTCCCCGCCGCCCGCCCGAGCCTCGCCCGCCTCGGCGACCCCGACTCGATCGCCCGCACGAGTGGGGAGAGCCAGAGCCGCGCCTACGCCTACTCCTCCGCCGCGGCGCACTACATCGCCGAGCGCTTCGGCGAGCGGGGGCTGCTGCGCTTCTACGAGGCCTTCAACGACGAGTCGATCCGCGGGCGGCCGGGCGAGCCGCGGACCACCGACCGCGTCGCCCGCAAGACGCTCGGGATCCCGCTCCGCCGGCTCGAGCGCGACCTGCGCGCCTGGACGCTGGCGGGCGGCGCGTAGATTCAACGGCGGACATGCCCGAGCTGCCCGAGGTCGAGACGATCCGCCGCCAGCTGGCGCCCCACGCCGAGGGCCGCGTCCTCACGCGCCTGGCGATCTCCGACCCGCGCTGGAGCCATCCGCTGCCGCCGCCCGAGCTCGCCGCCGCCACCGAGGGCCGCCGCGTCGAGCGCCTCAGGCGCCGCGGCAAGTACCTGATCTGGGAGCTCGAGGACGAGGCCTACCTCCTCCTCCACCTGCGGATGACCGGCACGCTGCTGCGCGGGGCGCCCCCCGCCACGCCGCACGCGCGCGTCTCCTTCGAGCTCGACGGCGGCGCCGAGTCGTTCCTGTTCGTCGACCCGCGCCGCTTCGGCACCGGCGAGCTCGCGCTCGGGGAGCCCGCGCTGCGCGCCTTCCTCGGCGCCCGGCTGGGCGCCGAGCCCTTCGACCCGGAGTTCACGGCGCAGCACGTCCGAGGCCTCGCCAAGCGCTGCCGGGCGCCCGTCAAGGCGTTCCTGCTCGACCAGAAGCGGATCGCCGGCGTCGGCAACATCTACGCCGACGAGGCGCTGCACCGGGCCGGCATTCATCCCGAGCGCCCCGCCAACGCGCTCAAGCCGGCGCAGACGGCCGCGCTGCGCGACGCCGTCGTCGCGTCGCTCGAGGCGGGGATCGCCGCCAAGGGCGCGACCATCGACGACTTCCGCCACCCCGACGGCGTCCGCGGGTCCTTCCAGGACCAGTTCCTCGTCCACCTCCGGGCGGGCGAGCCGTGCGGGACCTGCGGCACGCTGGTGCGCAAGCTCGTGGTCGCCGGGCGCGGGACCTACGTCTGCGAGACCTGTCAGCCGCTCTAACGTCGCCCAGAGGACGAGCGCAGCGAAGTCCGGCCGGGCGAAACCCTCATCCCAGAGGACGAGCGCAGCGAAGTCCGGCCGGGCGAAACCCTCATCCCAGAGGACGAGCGCCAGCGAAGTCCGGCCGGGCGAAACCTGATCCCAGAGGACGAGCGCCAGCGAAGTCCGGCCGGGCGAAACCCATTCAGGCGGCCAGCTCGTCGAGCTCGCCGGCACGGTCCGCCGCGGCGAGCTCCTGATAGCCGCCGAGGGGCCGGCCGTCGATGATGACCTGGGGGAACGTCATCATCCCGGTGCGGTCGACGAGCTCCGCGCGGCCGGCCGAGTCCCGGGCGAGGTTGATCTCCTCGTACGGGATGTTGCGCTTGGCCAGCAGGGCCTTCGCCGTGCGGCAGAAGCCACAGGGCTCGGTGGTGTACATGACGACTCGTTTGCTCACGACCCGGAAAATACCCCGATGCCCGGCTCGCTAAAGACGGAGGGGATCGTGCTCCGCTCGCTGCGCTACGGCGAGGCGGACCGGATCCTCCACGTCTTCACCCCGGACCGCGGCCGGCTGAGCGCGATCGCCAAGGGCGTGCGCAAGGCGAGGTCGCGCTTCGGCGGGCGGCTCGAGCCGTTCTTCCGGATCGACCTCGTCCTCTACGAAGGGAAATCTGACCTCCTTACCGTCACGAGCGCGAGCACCGTCCAGGGCTACCGGCGGCTGCGCGAGCACGGCGCGGCGCTCGACGTCGCGGCCCGCGCGTGCGACGCCGTCGACCGGATGTTCGACCCCGGCGACCCGCACCCGGGCGTCTACCACCTGCTCGCCAACGAGCTCGCGCTGCTCGACGCCGACCCGCCCACCCACGCCACCCTCGCCAACGCGCTGGCCTTCCGCCTCAAGCTCCTGCTCGCCGCGGGGTTCACGCCGCAGCTCGCGGCGTGCGCGTCCTGCGGGGAGCGCGAGCACCTCGCCGGCTTCTCGGGCGCCGCCGGCGGCGTGGTCTGCAGCGCGTGCGAGGCGAGCTCGTTCCCGCTCTCCCAGGCCGCCCACGACTTCCTGGTCGGCGCGCTGGGCCGGCCGCTCGCCGACGCCCCGGCGGCCGAGCCGCGGGCCCTCGCGCAGGCCGAGCGGGCGATCCTCGACACCCTCGAGCACCACGCCCACCTCCGCCTGCGACCGGTCGGCCCCCGCGGGTAGGATCCAGCGCCTCATGCAGTGGGTCTACGACTTCGCGCAGGGGTCGCGCGAGATGCGGGAGCTGCTCGGCGGCAAGGGGGCGAACGTCGCCGAGATGACGCGCATCCTCGGCCCCGAGCGCGTCCCCGCCGGCTTCACGATCACCACCGAGGCGTGCGTCGCCTACATGCGCGCGGGCCAGGAGGAGCCCGAGGGGCTCGCGGACGAGGTCGCCGCCGCGCTCGCGCGCCTCGAGGAGCAGACGGGCAAGCGCCTCGGCGACGACGAGGACCCGCTGCTGGTCTCCGTGCGCTCCGGTGCGCGCGAGTCGATGCCCGGGATGCTCGACACCGTCCTCAACCTCGGCCTCAACGACACCTCGGTCCAGGGCCTGGCGGCCAGGACGGGCAACGAGCGCTTCGCGTGGGACTCCTACCGCCGCTTCGTGCAGATGTTCGGCAACGTCGTGCGCGGGATCGAGGGCGAGCGCTTCGAGGACGCCATCAGGGCGGCCAAGGACGCGCGCGGGGTCGAGACCGACGTCGAGCTCGACACGGCCGCGCTGCAGGAGCTGACGGAGACCTTCAAGGGCTTCTACGAGTTCCCGCAGGATCCGCAGCAGCAGCTGCGCCAGGCGATCCGCGCGGTCTTCGACTCCTGGACGGGCGAGCGCGCGGTCCATTACCGGCGCATCAACCGCATCCCCGACGACTGGGGTACCGCGGTCAACGTGCAGCAGATGGTGTTCGGCAACAAGGGGGAGACGAGCGGGTCGGGCGTCGCCTTCAGCCGCGACGAGGTCACCGGCGAGCCCGAGCCCAGCGGCGACTTCCTCGTCAACGCGCAGGGCGAGGACGTCGTCTCCGGGGTGCGCAACACCCGCGACATCTCAGAGCTCGCCGACCTCATGCCCGAGGCGCACGCCGAGCTGATGGAGATCCTGCGCACGCTCGAGGCCCACTACAAGGACATGCAGGACACGGAGTTCACCGTCGAGGAGGGGCAGCTCTACATGCTCCAGACGCGCAACGCCAAGCGCCCGGCCCAGGCCGCGGTGCGCTTCGCGTGCGACGCCGTCGACGAGGGGCTGCTCAGCAAGGCCGAGGCGATCGCCACGATCGACCCCGCCTCGCTCGACCAGCTCCTGCACCCGACCTTCGACCCGCGCGCGAAGTTCGACGTGCTGACGCGCGGCGTCAGCGCGTCGCCCGGGGCGGCCAAGGGCGAGGTGGTGTTCACCGCCGACGACGCGGTCGCCGCCGCCGAGGAGGGCCGATCGGTCGTCCTCGTGCGCCCGTTCACCGAGGCCGACGATGTTGCGGGCTTCTTTGCCGCACGCGGGATCCTCACCTCCGAGGGCGGCAAGGCCTCGCACGCCGCGCTGGTGGCCCGTGGGATGGGCCGTCCGGCGGTGGTCGGCGCGCAGGAGCTGCGCATCGACCTCGGCGCCAAGACGATCTCGGTCAACGGGACGACGGTGGGGGAGGGCGACGCGATCGCCATCGACGGCACGACCGGCGCGGTCACGCTCGACGACGTCGCGCTCGTCCAGCCCGAGGTCTCCGAGCACTTCGAGCGCGTCCTCGGCTGGGCCGACGAGCTCCGCAAGCTCGGCGTGCGCACGAACGCCGACGCTCCGGACGACGCCCGCAAGGCGCGCGAGTTCGGCGCCGAGGGGATCGGCCTCTGCCGCACGGAGCACATGTTCATGGCCGCCGACCGCCAGCCCAAGATGCGGGCGATGATCATGTCCGACACCACGGAGGACCGCCGCGCGGCGCTCGCCGAGCTGCTGCCGCTCCAGCAGGAGGACTTCGAGGGGTTGTTCGAGGCGATGGCCGGCCTGCCGGTGACGATCCGGCTGCTCGACCCGCCCCTGCACGAGTTCCTGCCCAACCTCGCCGAGCTGGCGGCCGATGTCGAGCGGGCCCGGATCGAGGTCGCCGACGACCTCGAGGCGATGGAGCGCCTGCTCGCCCGCGTGGAGGAGATCCACGAGGAGAACCCGATGCTCGGCACGCGCGGCTGCCGGCTGGGGATCCTCTATCCCGAGATCTACGAGATGCAGGTCAAGGCGATCATGCGCGCAGCGCGCGCGGTCGAGGAGCGGGGCGCCGAGCCGCCGCACCCCGAGGTGATGATCCCGCTCGTCGACTACGAGACGGAGATCGAGCTCATGCGCGCGCTCGTCGTGGCGATCGGCGACGAGGAGGGCATGACCGCGGGCGAGGACTACACGGTCGGGACGATGATCGAGCTGCCCCGCGCGTGCTTCGTGGCCGACCGGATCGCGCAGCACGCGGACTTCTTCTCCTTCGGCACCAACGACCTCACGCAGACGGCGCTCGGCTTCTCGCGCGACGACGTGGAGTCGAAGTTCCTCGCCCGCTACCTCGAGCGCAAGCTGATCGACCGCTCGCCGTTCGAGACGATCGACCAGCCCGGGGTCGGCTGGCTCGTGCGGCTCGCCGCGTGGGTCGGGCGCGAGGCGCGGCCGGACCTCAAGCTGGGGATCTGCGGCGAGCACGGCGGCGACCCCGAGTCGATCGCCTTCTTCCACATGGCCGGCCTCGACTACGTCTCCTGCTCGCCGTTCCGCGTGCCGATCGCGCGGGTGGCGGCGGCGCAGGCGGCCGTGACGTCGTCTTCGTAACGAAACTGCGGGGTCCCGGACGGGCTCGCCGGGCCGCCTGTGAGAATGTGCGGTCGTCCGATGCCGCTCGCCGCCCAACCCGTCGCCGCCTCCTTCGCCGCCCGCATCCAGGCCTGGGAGGCCGAGGGGCTGTGGGAGCTCGCCACGCCGTCATATCCGGCGCGCCGGGCGCGAGGCGACGAGGAGTGCGGGCTGCGGACGCCCTTCCAGCGCGACCGCGACCGGATCGTGCACTCCAAAGCGTTCCGCCGGCTCAAGCACAAGACGCAGGTCTTCGTGGCGCCCGAGGGCGACCACTACCGCACCCGGCTCACCCACACGCTCGAGACGACGCAGATCTCGCGCACGGTGGCGCGGGCGCTGCGGCTCAACGAGGACCTGGTGGAGGCGATCGGCCTGGGCCACGACCTGGGGCACCCCCCGTTCGGACACATCGGCGAGGAGGTGCTCGACCGCTGCGGCCGGGCGCGCTTCGGGCGGCCGTTCCACCACAACGAGCACTCGCTGCGGATCGTCGACGTGCTCGAGCGGCTCGACCTCTGCGACGCGGTCCGCGACGGGATCCTGCGCCACTCCTCGCGGGCGGAGCCGCCGGCGTCGCTCGAGGGGCGGATCGTGCGGCTCGTCGACCGGATCGCCTACATCAACCACGACATCGACGACGCGCTGCGCGCCGGGGTGATCGGCCTGGAAGACCTGCCGCGCGAGGAGATCGCCGTCCTCGGCCCGGCGGGCTCCGATCGCATCGACACCTTGGTCCACGACCTCGTCGAGCACTCGGCGGCCGCCGGGGCGATCGTGCAGGGCGAGGAGATCGGCGGCGCGATGGACCGGCTGCGGACCTGGATGTTCGAGCGCGTCTACCTCGGCGACGTCGCGCGCGAGGAGCACGCGCGGATCGAGCGCGTGCTCTCGACGCTCTTCGGCTGGTTCTGCGAGCACCCGGAGGAGCTGCCGCCGGCGGTGGACAGCGCCTCGGAGTCCGATCGCGTGATCGACTACCTGGCGGGCATGACCGACCGCTTCGCCATCCGGGCCTACACCGAGCGGGCGGTGCCGCGGGGCTTCGCCGGGGCCTAGCGCGGATGGCGCGGATCTCCGACGACTCGCGCGAGCGGGTGCGCGACGCCATCGACTTCGTCGAGCTCGTCGGCGCGCGCACGGAGCTCAAGCGGGCGGGCACGCGGCGCTACACCGGGCTCTGCCCGTTCCACGACGAGCGCTCGCCGTCGTTCGGGATCGACCCGGTCGAGAAGCTCTACCACTGCTTCGGCTGCGGGGCCGGCGGCGACGTCTTCAAGTTCGTGATGGAGACGGAGGGGCTCGACTTCGCCTCCGCGCTCGAGTCGCTGGCCGAGCGGGCGGGGATCGAGCTCGAGCGCGAGGCCGAGGACCCGCGCGCGGCGGGGCGGCGCGAGCGCCGGGAGCGGCTGCTCGCCCTGCTCGAGCGGACGGCGGCCTACTACGTGCGCGTACTGTGGGAGTCGCCGGAGGCGGGGGAGGCGCGCGAGTACCTGCTCGGGCGCGGGCTGCGCGAGGGCTCGTTGCGCGAGTTCCGGGTCGGGTACGCGCCGAGCGGCTGGGACAAGGTGCTCACGGCATCGCGGCGGGCGGGTTACTCCGAGGAGGAGCTGCGCGCGGCGGGGCTCGTGCAGCGCGGCCGCGACGGCCGGGGGGTCTACGACGCGTTCCGCGGCCGCATCACCTTCCCGCTCGCCGACCGCCGGGGCCGGGTGATCGGCTTCGGGGCGCGGGCGATGCGCGACAACCAAGGCCCCAAGTACGTCAACTCGCGCGAGGGCGAGCTCTTCACGAAGGGCGCGCAGGTCTACGCCTACGACCTGGCGCGGGCGGCAGCCTCGCGGGCCGGCGCGGTGGTCCTCGCCGAGGGCTACACCGACGTCATCGCGCTGCGCCAGGCGGGGATCGAGCATGCGGTCGGGCTGATGGGGACGGCGCTCACCGAGCAGCAGGCGCAAGAGCTCAAGGGGCTCGCGCGGACGGTGATCCTCTGCCTGGACGCCGACGCGGCCGGCCAGCAGGCGATGGTCCGCGCCGCTGGGCTGATCGCGGCGGTCGGCTGCGAGCTGCGGGTCGTCCCGCTGCCGCGCGGCGCCGACCCGGCCGACATCGTCGCGCGCGAGGGCGGGGCGGAGGCGATGCGCGGCCTGCTCGAGGCCGCGATGCCGTTCGCGCGCTTTCAGGTCGAGCGGGCGCTCGACCGGGCGGAGGTCCGCACCGCCGAGGGCCGCGACGCGACGTTGGGCGAGGTGGCCGAGATCGTCGGCCCGATGCCGGTCAGCGTGCTGCGCGAGGAACTCGTGCAGATGACGGCGGGGCGGCTGGGCCTGAGCGAGGCGCTGACCGCCACGGTGCTCGG
>JALYMV010000161.1 GCA_030773575.1 Actinomycetota bacterium | reverse complement strand
ACCGTGGTCGGGGCGGGCGCCACGCGCGTGGCGGGCTCCTCGCGCGGGGCGACGGCGGCGGCCAGCACGGCGAGGCCGAGCAGCACGGCGGCGAACATCAGCAGGCGGCGCACCAGCACGGGCCACCGAGCCTAGCGCCGAGTCGTCTAGCCCCTGCAGCGGGCGATTAAGGGTCCGGGAAGCGCTGCCGATAACCGGGCTAACCAGAGTCGAGGTGACCAAAGGCAAATCAGCCGTGAGGCTGAGACGCAAAACCACGGAGCTCCACAGGCAGAAGGACCGGAGCACGCCGGGTTACTCACCAGAAGATCCATCCGTCCTTTCGGAGAGAGGGGAGCCGCGGGTCTGGTCACCAAGTCCATAGACCCACGAACCCTCAGGAGGGCTCACTCAAATGCTCAACAAGCTTCGTCAGCGCGCTCAGGATGAGAAGGGCTTCACCCTGATCGAGCTTCTCGTCGTGGTCCTGATCATCGGCATCCTCGCCGCGATCGCCATCCCGTCCTTCCTCGGCCAGCGCGCCAAGGCCCAGGACGCCGAGGCCAAGTCGGCCGTCAAGTCGGCGCAGACCGCCATGGAGACCTTCTACACCGACAACCAGACCTACGTCGCGACCCGCGAGCAGCTGCAGGCCATCGAGCCGACGCTGCCGGCCACCCTCGGCGTCTCCGGCACGAGCGCCACGGCCTACACGGTCACGATGGGCTCGAAGCGTGACCCGGCGAACGTCACCTTCTCCATCCAGCAGACCGCGATCGGCGCCGTCGGCCGGAACTGCACCGTCCTCAGCGGCAACGCCGGCGGCTGCAAGCTCACCCCGCCCGCGACCACCGGCACCTGGTAGCCGACGCACCACCACGCGCTCCCTCGAAGGGCGGGCCTCCGGGCCCGCCCTTCGGCGGTTAAAGCCCCGGCCCGTGCCGCCGATGATCCGGGTGGTGAAGCGCATCGGCTCCCACATCCGCCGCGGCGACGCGGGCTTCACGATCATCGAGTCGGTCGTCGCGCTGTTCGTGCTCGTCGTCGGCATCCTGTCCACCTTCGTGCTCGTCGAGGTCGCGAACTCGCGCAGCGCCGGAACACGGGCGCAGGAGGGGGCGACCAACCTCGCACGCGAGCTCACCGAGCAGGTCCGGACGCTGCGGTTCGCCCAGCTGACGGCAGCCGACCTTCCGGGTGCCCTGCAGGCCAAGCCTGGGCTGGCGGACGGTTCGGCGGCGGCCGGGTGGCAGATCGTCCGCCGGGGCTACACCTTCACCGTCGCGCCCGCGGTCTGCTCGATCGACGACTTCAAGGACGGCTACGGCGACCACAGCGCCGGCGGCTTCTGCCCGGACAGCTCGACCTCGGACAACAAGGACGCCAAGCCGGAGGACTTCCGGCGCGTGCGGATGGACGTCTCGTGGTCGGAGAAGGGCGTCAACCGGACCGTCCGCCTGTCCGCGACCATGTCCTCGACGGGCCAGTCGACCGGCATGCCGGTGAGCGCCCTGTGGCTGGCGTCGCCGACCTCCCCCGACAACGCCGGCACGGCGACCGACCCGGTGATCGTGACCGCGGCCTCACCGCTGACCTTCACCGCGACGGCGCCGAGCACGGCGTCCTCGCTCACCTGGACGCTCGACGGTCAGGTCATGAGCCCGGCCGCGGTGCGGGCGGCGAACGGGACCGACTGGACGTTCAGCTGGGACGTCGCCGGCCGCTCGGACGGCTATTACACGATCGGCGCCCAGGCGGTGGACGCAAACGGCGTCGTGGGTCCCGAGCGCACCATCAAGGTCCAGCTCCTGCGCAAGGTCCCGGCCGCGCCGACCGGGGTCGTCGGCGGCTTCAACACCGTCATGCGCAACGGCGCCTCGGTCGAGGTCGCCGAGCTGCGGTGGCTCGCGAGTCCGGAACGCAACGTGGTCGGGTACCGCGTCTACCGCCCCGACGGCACGCTCGCCTGCCCCGGCGACATGGCGACGCTCTCGCTGGAGACGTCGTGCATCGACTTCAGCCCGCCCGCGATGAGCGCGACGAACCTCAAGTACGGCGTGCGCGCGGTCTACCGCGACGTCAACGGCCAGCTCCAGCAGAGCCTGCCGGGCGAGGTCACGCTCGACGGCAACACGAGGGTCCGCGTCGCGAAGAAGCTCGGCCTCAAGACGACGACGGACAACACCGCCACGAACTGCACCGGGACCACCAAGCAGGACATGTCCGACGGCTACACGGGCGAGACGACGGCCACGTTCGGCGGCCCGTCGATCTCGTTCTGCTCGGAGGCGTTCCAGGCCGGCGACGGGCTGCCCGCGCAGACCTATACCTTCACCGCGTCCGTCACCTACGCCGGCGCCAAGAACGGCTGCTCGCTCACCGCCTACCTCGGGCGCAACGGCAACCAGTCGCTCTCGGACGTGGTCTTCGTGAAGGCGAGCGGCACCAACAGCTACAGCTGGTCGTTCACGACGCTGGCGGCCTCGACCCTCAATGCAGGGGACCGGCTCACCGTGAACCTGGCGTGGGACACCGCCGACAGGGACTGCGCCCCCGACATGACGGTCCTCCGCTACGCCGGCACGGGAGCCGACCTCGGAGTGCTCGCCTTCCAGGCCGACGTCACGAAGTCGGGCATCACCCGCCCGCCGGCCCCCAGCGGCCTGAAGGCGGCCACCCAGGCGGACGGGACGGTGCTCCTCTCCTGGACCGCCCCCACCAGCGGAGACGTCGCCTTCTACCGGATCTACAAGGGCGGCACGGAGTACACCCAGCGGCTCGGGACCACCGGCTCGGCGACCGAGGTCACCTTCGTCGACACGGATCCGCAGGGGACGTTCGACTACTACGTGACGTCCGTCAGCTCCAAGCTCGCCGAGTCGACCTACGTGGGGCCGGTGCGCCCGTGAGCCGGCTCGCCGACGAGCGGGGCATGACCCTCGCCGAGGTGCTCGTGGCCATGGTGATCTCGCTCGCGGGGTTCGGGCTCGTGCTCGGGTCCGTGGAGATGTTCGTGCGCGACGCCGGGACCATCCAGCGCCAGAACGAGGCCCAGGACACCGCTCGCACCACCATGGATCGCCTGGCCGTCGGCCTGCGCAACGCGATCACCGGGGGGACGTCGTCGTCCTCCGCGGCGGTCGAGCGCGCCGTGGCCGCCGACCTCATCTACCAGCAGGTCGATCCGCTCCCCGCCCCCGCGAGCGACAACAAGCGCAAGGCGATGCGGGTCCGCTACTGCCTCAACGCCGACAATCCCGCCGACGAGATCCTCTACGTCCAGACCCAGCGGTGGACGACGGCCACCCCACCGGGGGTCCCCGCCGGGACCACGTGCCCGGCCGCCGGCTGGGACGAGGGGCGGATCGTCGCGCGCAACCTCACGAACCAGATCGGCGGCCAGAGCCGGCCCGTCTTCACCTACGCGCCGGCCGGCTGGAGCCAGCTCGGCGACATCAGCGCGATCGAGACGCACCTGGTCGTCGACGTCAGCCCGGGCAGGCGCCCCGGCGAGCGGTCCCTGACCAGCGGCACGGCGCTGCGCAACGCCAACCGCCCGCCGATCGCCGAATTCACCGTCAAGCAGATCGGCGGCCACGTGCTCGCCAACGCCTCGACGTCCTACGATCAGGACGGCGACGCGCTGGCCTACACCTGGTCGGTCGACGACACGATCTTCGCCGGCCAGACCTCCGCGGAGCTCGACTACACGGGCTCGCCGGCGGGCTCCACCATCGTCATCACGCTGTCGGTCGGCGACGGGGCCGCGACCACGTCCGTGTCGCGCTCGGTGGTGGTCCAGTGACCCGTCCGCGCCCCGCCGCCGCCGACGGCTTCGCGCTCGTCCCGGCGATCGTCGTCCTGTTCATCGTGATGACCGCCGGGATGGCGTTCATGCAGTTCGGCGACGTCCAGGAGAGGCAGGCCGGCAAGTCCCGCGTCCGGGAGTCGTCGCTGCACCTCGCGGAGGGGGCGCTCAACGCGCAGGCCTTCCAGCTCGCGCGCGTCTGGGCCGGGACCTTTACCCCGTATCCGACCGAGTGCAGCCCGGCGTCGGCCGCGACCACTCCGTGCCCGGACCCGCCCGGCCTGGCCGGGGGCTACGACGGCGTCGACTATGGCGCCGGCACCTGCCCGGCCGGCACCCCGACCGTGCCGTGGATCACCCACGTCCGCGACAACGGCGGCGGCTCGCAGCAGTACTACGACCGCGCAGTCGTCGACCTGCAGCCGACCGCCGACGTCAGCGGCGCGGCCAACGGCGGCCCCGACGGCGAGGTGTGGGTGCGCGCGACCGGCGTGGCGCGGTGCCGCGTGCAGACCATCGTCGCGCGGGTCGCTCAGCGGACCGTGCCGCTGCCCTTCCCGCGAAACGTCGTGACGGCGAACTGGTTCGCGACCAACAACACGGGCAACAAGGTGATCGTCAACACGAAGGGCGACGCCTCCCAGCCGGCGGCGGTGAGCGTCCGCTGCACCGGCCTGACCGACGCCGAATGCCTCAACCAGCGCCCCGGCCAGCTCAGCCCGCCGCTGATCGCCATGCGCGACACGAGCGCGGTCAAGACGGCGACCGACGCGCAGATGGAGGGCTTCCGCGCCCAGGCACGCACACTGGGGACCTACGTCCCCGCCGGCACCTGCCCCGGCAGCGCCACGGGCGCCATCGTCTTCGTCGAGGACGCGACGGGCTGCAACTGGAAGCCACCCGGCGGCAACACGGCCGCCGCACCCGGCTTCCTCGTCATCGCGAGGGGCGGCGTGACCTTCGGCGCCAACTCGCGCTTCCACGGGATCGTCTACGCCGCGAACCTCGGCAACGTCGGCTACCCGACGCCTGTGATCAGCCTCGCCGGCACGGCCTCGATCTACGGCGCCCTGATCGTCGACGGGCTGGGCGGCATCGTGGCCGGCGCCTCGAAGGCCAACATCGTCTACGACCCGCGCGGCTTCGCCCAGATCAAGGCGCTCGCGGGCGCTGTCGTCGTCAAGAACTCCTGGCGCGTCCTCACGGCCGGCCAGTAGGCGCTCAAGCCGCGCCGCCCGCGTGCCGATCATCGAGAGCGTGATCAAGCTCCCCGTCAGCCGCAAGAACGAGAAGGCCGTCGTCGGCCTCGAGATCGAGCCGAGCCACCTGGCCGCGGCCGAGGTGGACGTCAACGGGAAGGTCTCGCTGCGCCGCGGCGCGGTGGAGATGCTGCGCCCGGGGATCATGCGCGACGGCGAGGTCACCGACGAGGCCGAGCTGGCCGCCGCGCTGCGCGCGTTCTTCGACGCCCACGACCTGCCGCGCCACGTCCGCCTGGGCGTCGCCAACCAGCGGATCGTCGTGCGCACGCTCGACCTGCCGCCGCTCGAGGACCCCAAGCAGCTCGCGCAGGCCGTCCGCATCCAGGCCCCCGATCACATCCCGATGCCGATCGACGAGGCCGTCCTCGACTATCAGCCGCTGGGGATCGTCGACACGCCCGCCGGGCTGCGCTCGCGCGTCGTCGTCGTGGCGGTCCGCCGCGACATGGTCGAGCGCCTCGTGGAGGCCACCAAGCAGGCCGGCCTCAAGCTCGAGGGCATCGACCTCTCCGCCTTCGCCATGATCCGCGCGCTCGACGTCGAGATGCCCGAGGGCGAGGCGGTCCTCTACGTCAACGTGGGCGGCCTGACCAACGTGGCCGTCGCCTCAGGCGCCTCCTGCCTGTTCACCCGCACCGCGCCGGGTGGGGTGGAGGACCTCGCCGCCACGCTCGCCGAGCGCGGGTCGCTGACCATGGAGCACGCCCGCCAGTGGCTGCTGCACGTCGGCCTCGAGGCGCCGCTGTCGGAGATCGCCGGCGAGGTGGAGATCGTCCAGAACGCCCGCGCGGTGCTCACCGACGGCGTCCACCACCTGGCCGACGCGGTGCGCAACTCGCTCAACTTCTACCGGATGCAGGACGCCTCCCAGCCCGTCGACCGGGCGGTCCTCACCGGGCCGGCGGTCGGCATCCCCGGCTTCGCCGACGAGCTCTCGCGCCAGCTGCGGCTGCCCGTGACGTCCGCCGTCGTCGCCGCGGCCGAGTCGGCGGGCGACGCGCCCGCGTCGCGGC
>JALYMV010000160.1 GCA_030773575.1 Actinomycetota bacterium | reverse complement strand
GTGCTCCAGCGCGGCGCCCAGGAGGCGGGCGTCGTCCGCCGGCCCCGGCTCGGTCACCCCGCCGCCGCTGCATCCCCCCAGCAGCACCGCGGCGCCCGCCCCCAGGACGAGCGAGCGGCGCGACACGCGGTCGCGCGGCCCGGGGCTCACCACCAGACGGTGGATTCCAGGTTCTCGATCTCCTCGACGGGCCGCGTGTAGAGCCCGGAGGAGAGGTACTTCCAGCCGTCGTCGCAGACGATGAAGACGACGTTGCCGTCGTCCATCTCACCGGCGATCCGCACCGCGATGGAGGCGATGGCGCCCGAGGAGACCCCCGCGAAGATGCCCTCCTCGTCGAGCAGCCGGCGCGTCCAGACGATTGCGTCGTGGTTGGTGACGAAGATCTTGCGGTCGAGCAGGTCGAGGTCGATGATCGGCGGGATGAAGCCGTCGTCGAGCGAGCGCAGCCCCTGGACGGGCTCGCCCTGCATGGGCTCGGCGGCGACGATCTTGATCTGATCGCCCCACTCCTCCTTCAGCCGCCGCCCGACGCCCATCAGGGTCCCGCCCGTGCCCAGGCCGGCGACGAAGGCGGAGACGTCGTCGAGCTCGTTGATGATCTCGGGCGCCGTCCCGTGGTAGTGCGCGTTCGGGTTCGCCTGGTTGCCGTACTGGTAGGGCATGTAGTACGAGGCGTCGGCCGACGCCATCTCGAGCGCCATGGCCACCGCGCCGTTGGAGCCCTGGTCGCCGGGCGAATAGACGATCTCCGCGCCGTACATCTCGAGCAGCTGCGTGCGCTCGGGCGTGACGTTGTCGGGCATGACGACCTTGAGCCGGTAGCCCTTGCGCGAGCAGATCATCGCCAGGGAGATGCCGGTGTTGCCGCTCGTGGGCTCGAGGATGGTCTGGCGGGGCTGGATCGCCCCGCGCTCCTCGGCGTCCTCGATCAGCGCGCGGGCGACGCGGTCCTTGACCGAGCCGGTCGGGTTCGCGGACTCCAGCTTGGCCCAGATGCGGACGCCCGGCTTGGGCGAGAGCCGCTTGAGCTCGACGAGCGGCGTATTGCCGATCGCCTGCACGATGTCGCCGTAGCGGCCGCCGCAGGGCCGGTTCTCGAGACGGGGCACCATGCCTTTCGGAAGTGTAGCCATGGGCCCCTGCGCGCACCTGCCGCTTGCGGTGCCGGGCCCGGTCCCCGATGATCCGCCGCATGCGACTGCCGCTCCTCGCCCTGCTCGCCGCGTTCGCGACGCTCTCTGCGGGCGCCGCGGCGCTGGCCGCACTGCCCGCCCGCGACGCCCGCCTGGAGGCCCATGAACACGGGAAGAAGGGCCGCAACTGGCACGTCCAGCTGGAGGTCGGCAACGACCGGCGGGAGATCGAGACCGTCGTCGCCTACAGCGAGCAGTGCGGCGAGACGCTGGTGCAGACGGGGGTCGCGGTCGCCGAGGACGGCGCCTTTGCCGCCGGCGGCCCGACGAAGAAGGGCGGCGGCAGCTGGGAGGCCACCGGGCGCTTCACGGCGGCGCGGGTCGCCGAGGGGACCTTCTCGATGCGCAAGGGCGCCTGCGACACGGGCCCGCTGCCCTTCAAGGCGACGGCCGGGTCTCACGAGGGCCACGACCACGAGGGCTCCGGGAAGGGCCACGCCGGCCACCACGGGCGCAAGTACCCCCGCCTGAAGGCGGCGAGCCGGGCCGAGCGGGCGCAGGCGAAGCGGCTGCACCGCCAGGTTCGCCGCGTGGCGCGCGAGCGGTTCCCCACCTACCGGGCGGCCACGCGGCTCGGCTACGCCCGCTTCAACCGCAAGTGGAGGCGGCCGCTGGTCTTCCACGTGCGCCACCGCGGCTCCGAGACGGACGGCGTCCTGCTGCGGGCGTCGCGGCCGGAGTCGCTGGTCTACTGGTGGCCGCGGCGTGGCAAGCCGGTCCTCCTCGGCTTCATGTTCCGCGTGCCGGCCGGCCGGCGGCCGCGCTTCGCCGGCCCCATCCCGACCTACCACGGCCACCCCTCCCTCGGCGGCGGGATGGGCCCCACGCAGATGACCCACGTCTGGCTGACGCGCGACCTGCGTACGGCGTGGGCGAACTGCCTGCCGGCGCGGCGGCTCGAGCAGGATCTGCGCCGGTTCGACTACCGCAAGCAGGGCAACGGCAACTCCGGGCAGGAGGCCCGGCCCTGTCAGAAGATGGGCTGATCCGCCCTACCCTCCCCTCCGAGAAACACCCTCCGCGAAAGGCTCCCCCTCACATGCGCAAGCTCCTCGTCCTGGCCCTCTTCACCGTCCTCAGCGGCGCCCTCGCCGCCACGGCCCTCGCCGCCACGAAGACCGTCAAGGTCGGCGACGACTGGTTCGTGCGCCCGAGCGGCACCCCCAGCGTCACGATCAGGAGCGGCGACACCGTCAGGTGGAGCTGGGTGGGCGACGCGCCGCACAACGTCACGGTGACCAGGGGGCCCGTCAAGTTCCGCTCGAGGACGATGAGCTCGGGCAGCTTCCGCAAGAAGGTCACCCGGCGCGGCAGATACACGATCGTCTGCACCATCCACGGCGCGCGCGACCAGAGCATGCGCCTCGTGGTCCGCTGACGCCCGGCTTCGCATCACGCGCGGCATCCCGGGTACGTGGTGGGCGTGCACCACAGACACCGACCGTTGGGAGCCCGCATGACCGACCCGACCGCCGACGGCCCAGGCGCGCTGCGCGAGCTCCACGACCCGGCCTCGCGCAAGCGCTTCCTTCGCCTGGGAGGCGCCGGGATCGCGGGCGCGCTGGCCATGACCCTCGCCGCCTGCGGGTCCTCCGGCGAGGAGGGCGCCGGCGCCCGCGAGCGGACGCTCGAGGTCACCACGGAGCCCAAGGCCGACCCGGGGCTGCGCCGCTTCGGCTCGGGTGATCTCGCCATCGCCAACTACGCGCTGACGCTCGAGTACATCGAGACGGACTTCTACGAGGCGGTGATCGACTCCGACCTGCTCACGGGCGAGGTCCTCGAGCTCGCGCGCCGCTTCGGCGAGCACGAGTCCCAGCACGTCGAGGCCCTCCGGGGACTCATCCAGGGGGCGGGCGGGACGGCGATCGAGCGGCCCGAGACGAAGTTCGAGTTCTCCGACGAGCGGTCGCTCCTCCAGACGGCGGCCACCGTCGAGGACCTCGGCGCGAGCGCCTACCTCGGCCAGGCCGCGCGCATCTCGAGCGAGGAGATCCTCGCCGCGGCCCTCTCGATCCACTCCGTCGAGGCGCGCCACGCCGCGGCGCTGCGCGAGGTGACGGGCGCCGAGCCCGCCCCGCGCGCGTTCTCCGAGCCGGCGGACGCCGCCACCGTCCTCGCCGCCGTCCGCCCCTTCCTCGCCTAGCCCAGGAGCCACCCATGCCGAAGAACGAACACCTGGCGGCGCCCGAGCTGGCGGCCGTCGAGATCCACGGGATGACCCGCAGCGCGTTCCTCCTGCGCGCCGCCCTGGGCGCGGGCGCCGTCTCGGGCGCCGCGGCCGTGACGCCGTTCGTGCGCAGCGCCCTTGCCCAGGATCCCGGCGGCGACGTCGAGATCCTCAACTTCGCGCTCACGCTCGAGTACCTGGAGGCGGAGTTCTACGCCCGCTCCCAACGCCGCACGATCGGGCTCTCCGACGACCTCGCGTCGCTCTCGCGGACGTTCGGGGAGCACGAGCTCCAGCACGTCGACGCGCTGCGGGCGACCATCGAGGCTCTCGGCGGCAGGCCGACGTCGCGCCCCGCCTTCGAGTTCCCGCTGGCCAACGAGGAGGACTTCCGCGAGCTCGCGGTCACCCTCGAGGACACGGGGCTGTCGGCCTACAACGGCGCGGCGCCGTCGATCGATTCGCGCGAGGTGCTCGCGGCGGCGGGCGGGATCGCCCAGGTCGAGGCCCGCCACGCGGCGGGGCTGCGGCTCAAGACGGGGCAGGAGCCCGCGCCCTACGCGTTCGACAAGACGCTCTCGCGCGACCAGGTCGAGGACCGGATCTCGAAACTGATCATGGGTGCCTGAGCGGCGCGCCCGGCTCAGCCGCCGGCCATGGCCGGCAGGATCACCAGCGTGTCGGACTCCTTGACGCTCGTGCCCAGGCCGCCGAGCACCCGGACGTCCTCGTCGTTGAGGTAGACGTTGACGTAGCGGTTGAGCTCGCCGTCGCCCGAGAAGAGCTGCGACTGGGTCGCCGGGTGCTGCTCGGCGAGGGCGTGGAGGACGGCGCCGACGTCGCCGCCGTCCGCCTGGACCTCCTTCTCGCCGCCGACCGAGGCGCGCAGGACGGGTGGGATCTTGATCGTGGCCATGGGGTGGGGAGGCTACCTAGCCAGCCGCGGCGCAGAAGGCCTCGTAGTCGGGGAAGACGCCCAACTCCTCGTCGGAGATCTCTTCGGGCTCGCGCGAGCAGATCGGGCAGTCGGGGTCGCGGCGGACCTTGAGCTCGGTGAACGTCGTGCCGAGCGCGTCGTAGAGCAGCAGGCGGCCGGCGAGCGAATCGCCCTTGCCGATGATCAGCTTGATCGCCTCGGTCGCCGACAGCATGCCCATCGTCCCCGGCAGCACGCCGAGCACGCCGTTGGCGCCGCACGACGGGGCCAGCTCGGCCGGCGGTGGCGTCGGGAACAGGCAGCGGTAGCACGGGCCCTCGTAGGGCGCGAAGACCGAGAGCTGGCCGTCGAAGCCGAGGATCGCCGCGGAGACGACCGGGATGCGCAGCCGCACCGAGGCGTCGTTGAGCAGGTAGCGCGTCGGGAAGTTGTCGAGGCCGTCGACCACGACGTCCCAGCCCTCCTGCAACACGTCCATGATGTTCGACGCGTCGAGCCGCAGGTCGTACTTGACGACGTTCGCGTCCGGGTTGAGCGCCTTCATGGCCTGCTCGGCCGACTCGACCTTCGAGACGCCGATGCGGTCCGTCGTGTGGATGACCTGGCGCTGGAGGTTCGAGAGGTCGACCGTGTCGTTGTCGACGATGCCGATCGTCCCGACGCCCGCGGCGGTCAGGTAGAGCGAGGTCGGCGACCCCAGCGCGCCGGCGCCGAGCAGCAGGACCTTCGCGTCGAGGAGCTTCTGCTGGCCCTCGAGACCGACCTCGGGGATGAGGATGTGGCGCGAGTAGCGCTCGCGCTGCTCCTTGGTCAGGGTGCGGGGAACGTCGACCTCGTAGCCGCGGTCCTTCCACAGCGTGATGCCGCCCGTCATCGACTCGACGTTCTCGTAGCCGAGCATGTCCTGCAGCGTGGCGGCGGCGAGCGCCGAGCGGTTGCCCGAGGCGCAGTAGAGGACCACGCGCTGGGAGCGGTCGGGCACCGCACCCTCGATCCGGGACTCGAGGAAGCCGCGGGGGACGTGCTTGGCGCCCGGGATGTGGCCCGACTCGAACTCGTCGGACTCGCGCACGTCGACGAGCACCGTCCTCGCTGCGCTGGCGGCGTCGAGCCCCTGCACCGCGGAGGGGTCGACCTCCGTGATTCGGCTCTTGACCTGCCGGATGACCTCGGCGCCGGTGGGCATGTCGCTCGTGATTCCCCTATTGCTGGTCGGACTTCAATGCTTCAGTAAGTATAGCGGTGGTAATCAGCTCGGCCGTTCCTGCCGATACGCGTCGGAGACGATGCGCACGCGCACCCTTCTGACCCAGGTCCTCGCCGTCAACGTGATGCTCGTGGCCGTCACGGCGTTCGTCGCGGCGACGGTCGCCGGCGACAAGCTCGTGGAGGCCACGTCGACCACCGCGCTGCTGCTGCTTGCGCTCTGCGTCTCCTGCGTGGTGCTGCTCAACTCCATCCTGCTGCGCCGCCGCCTGGCCCCGATCGATGCACTCGTGGCCTGCATGGACGCCGCCGACCTGAACGGGGGGCCCGAGGGAACGTCGCGCGCGACGGTCCCGAGCCGCGCCTCGCGCGAGGTCCAGCGCCTCGCCGCCCGGTTCAACGCGATGCTGAACCGCCTGGAGGAGGAGCGCCGCCACGCCGGCTCCGCCGTGCTGCGCGCCCAGGAGCAGGAGCGCGGCCGGCTCGCCCAGGACCTCCACGACGAGGTCAACCAGGCACTCACCGGGATCCTCCTGCGCCTCGAGGCGACGATCGGCGACGCCCCCGACGGCCTGCGCGCCGAGCTGCGCGAGACCAAGGCGCTGGCCAACCAGGCGATGCAGGAGCTGCTGACGCTCGCCCGTCAACTGCGCCCGACCGCGCTCGACGACCACGGGCTGGTGGCCGCGCTCGCCTCGCAGGTGACCGACTTCGGCGACCGCACCGGCATCCGCGCGAAGTTCGAGCGCCACGGCGCGATCCCGCCCCTGACCAACGAGCAGCAGCTCGTCGTCTACCGCATCACGCAGGAGAGCCTCTCCAACATCGCCCAGCACGCGGGCGCGCGCAACGTCGAGGTCACGCTCTCCTTCGT
>JALYMV010000159.1 GCA_030773575.1 Actinomycetota bacterium | reverse complement strand
GCGAGCAGGCTGTCGAGGTCTCTGCGTTCGCGGAAGTGCAGCAGCCCGGTGTTGTCGCGCAGGTTCTGGAGATGGCCGATGCGCTCGTCGGTGCGGTCGAGCGCGCCGCGGGCACGACCGCGTTCCCGCCGCAGTTCCTCGACATCGTCAACGGGTGGCAGCTCTATGTCGCTGAAGGTCTTGCGGAGCTGGTCGCGCTCGTTCTCCAGCTCAACACGGTCGCGGTCGGCGAGGCTGTCGAGCGCGAGCTGTTTCGCGCCCGAGCGTCGGAGCAGGTCTTGCAGGCCGTCGATGACGGGGTCGTAGTCGGGCAGCTCGCGGTCGACCTTGGGTTCGAGGTCGGCTGCGGCGACGTAGAAGCGCGCCTCCTCCCGGTGCCGGGACAGCGCGGTGTAGCCGAGCTCGCGGTAGAGGTCCTCGGATCCGAGGACGAACGTGCGGTCGGCAGTGGCGCCCTGGGCCTTGTGGGCGGTCATGGCGTAGGCGTGGTCGAGGTGCCCACCGCCGAGGTAGCCGGAGTCGAGCGTGATCTCGCGGCCGTTGTCGAGCCTGACCTGCACGGTGCCCCGGTCGGGGTAGATCTCTTCGACGATGCCGCGCTGGCCGTTGAGGATCCCGCGAGCGCGGTCGTTGCGCATGCCCATGACACGGTCGCCCTTGGCGAACGCCCGGCCGGCGATCTCCAGCTCGGCCTCCGGCAGCCGTCGCTGCGCCTTGAGCAGCTGGCGGCCGCGGTCGTTGAGATCGCGGACGTCGGCGCGGCGGGGGGCGATCATGATCGCCTCGCCGTTGGCCAGCGACCAGTCGTTGACCAGCGCCGCCCGCGCATCCATGGCGTTGTCGGCCACCGTTATCCGCCCGTGCTCTCGATACGCGCGGGCCCAGCGTTCGATGTCGCCGTCGCGCAACGCCGCCAGGGCGTCGCGGTCCCACGCCTCGCGCTGACGGCGCACCTCTGTCAGCTGGTGCGCCTCCAGTTGGTCGGCGAGTGCGTGGAAGGCGCCGCCGGCGTCGATCTCCGGTAGCTGACGGTCGTCGCCGATCAGCACGAGCTTCGTGTGCGCGCACGCGGCGGCCTCCGAGAGCAGGGCGAGGTCGCGGGTGCCGACCATGCCGGCCTCGTCGACGACGAGCACCCCGTCGTTGGGCAGCTCGTGTCCCTCGGACACGCTGCGCTTGACTGCGGCCACGGTCACCGAAGGGATGCCGGCCTGGTCTTCGAGCTCGAGTGCGGCGCGGGCCGACAGCGCGCAGCCGACCACCTGGTGGCCGTCCGCCCTCCAGGCCTCGCGGGCGGCGTCGAGCAGGAACGTCTTGCCCGTCCCGGCCGCGGCCCGGACCACGGAGACGCCGTCGCCCCCTCCGCAGAGGGCGCGCACCACCTGGCGCTGCTGGTCGCTGAGGGTCGGGTGGTGGCGTAGGTGGTCGTCGAGCACGAACCTGGTCACGCGGGCGCAGTTGCCGTTCCGTCGCCGGCGGGCCGTCTCGAGCAGCCCGGCCTCGATCTCCAGCAGCTCGCGCGTCGTGTAGCGGGCCTCGACCACGCCCGCCTTCGCCGCCGCGGGCGGCAGGGGCACCGCCTCGGCGTCCGTGAGCAGGCCGTCGGCCATCGTCTCCAGGTCTCGGACCCGGGCGCCGGCCGGCTGGCGTGCGGCGAGCGCCTGCAGCAGCTCGGGCCGGCCGAAGGTGCTCGCCCGCTCGGTCAGTTCATCCGGGAGGCGCTCCGGCGCGCGCGCCTCGCGCACCTCGCCGAAACCGAGCAGCTCGTCGACCATGCCCAGCGTGAGCCCGTGCTCGCCGGCGCAAGCGACCCAGTCCAGCCGCAGGCGATCCAGCGGCGTGTGCTGCTTCGCGCGGCGGGTCTCCAGTGCCGCGATCTCCGCCGAGGCCGCCGAGCGCCCACCGTGCGCGGCCATGTGCTCGAGGAACTCCGCACGCCGCTGCGAGAAGTGGTCGACCACGGACCGCGGGACGCCGCGTACCTCGGCGGCGCCCTCGTGCACCAGCCCCCACTCGAGGCCGAGACGCTCAGCCAGCTCGCGGCGCAGCACCGCCTGATAAAGGCAGCCCGCGGTCTTCTGCTGTCGGAACAGGTGCCGACCGTCGAGCGCCGTCCACCGCCCATCCGGTCCGCGCGTCAGGTTCCCCACCACCACGTGCGTGTGCAGCAACGGGTCTCCGG
>JALYMV010000158.1 GCA_030773575.1 Actinomycetota bacterium | reverse complement strand
GCTCGGCGTCGAGGCCGGCGCGCGCCCCGGCCAGCGCGACGCCGCCGCCGGACCGGGGCCACGGCTCGAGCACGAGGTGGCGGCGCAGGTAGACGACGGTCTCGCGCAGGATCGCGGCGATCGGCAGCGAGATGAACGCGCCGATGATCCCGTAGAGCTGGCCGCCCATCAGCAGCGCGAAGATCACCAGCAGGGGATTGATCCGCAGCGAGTGGCCGAACACCTGCGGCGCGACCACGTGGCCCTCGATCTGCTGCAGGGCCGT
Source organism: Actinomycetota bacterium (assembly GCA_030773575.1). Classification (GTDB taxonomy): domain Bacteria; phylum Actinomycetota; class Thermoleophilia; order Solirubrobacterales; family Solirubrobacteraceae; genus JACCYI01. Next base: position 1,964 of record JALYMV010000158.1, on the reverse strand, counting down.
GAAGGCGATGGTCAGCCACAGCGCGTCGAGCGGCTCGCCGCCGAACAGGGAGATGAGCACGGGCGGCGCGGCGCCGATCGCCGGGCCGACGTACGGGATGAGCTCGGCGAAGCCGAAGAAGAGCCCGAAGAACAGCGCGTAGGTCTTGCCGTCCTCGAAGATCCCGAGCGAGCCGAGGACGTAGAGCATCACCCCCGCGCTCGTGCCCATGATCGTCGAGAACATGAGCTGCCCGCGGACGTAGCCGAAGACGGCGGCCTGGATGCGGGTCGGGAAGTCGTCGGCCGCCGTGCCGTCGCCGCGCGGGACGATCGAGCGCACGAGCTGCCCGATCCGCTCGCCGTAGAGGAGCATGTAGATCGCCAGGACGAGGACGAGGATCAGCGCGAGCGACGCCTCGACGAGCAGCGTCAGCGCCTCGCGGGTGAAGGTGACGATGTCCCCCGACCCCTCGGCCACCTGGGCCCCGAGGGTCTGCAGGGCCGTCTCGCCGGGCTCCTTGACCTGGACATTGACGTCGTTGCGGTCCAGCCAGCCCTGGAGGTCCGCCAGCCCCTCGTTGGCGTCGGCCACCAGGTCGGGGACGTTGCGCTGGAAGGCGGAGACCTGGTCGCCGAGCGGGTCGGCGAGCAGCGCGCCGGCGCCGCCGACGATCACCGCGAGCCCCAGGACGACGGCGGACACCGCCACGCCGCGGGGGAAGCGCGTCCGCCGTAGGACGGTGACGAACGGGTTGAGCAGCAGCGCGATGAGCGCCGCGATGATGAACAGCAGGGTGATCGGGCCCGCCGCGCGCAGGAGGCCGTAGGCGCCCAGGATCGCCAGCGGCAGGAGGACCAGCTGGATCCAGCGGGGGACGACGACGGGCGCCATGGGGTCAAGTATGCGGAAGACGGAGGCGGTGCAGGTAGCGTCCGCGTGACCGATGACCTCGATCCTGTTCGTCGGCGACGTCGTCGCCTCCGCCGGACGGCGCACGCTGCGGGCGCTCCTGCCGGCGCTGCGCGAGGAGCTCGCGGCCGACTTCGTGGTGGTCAACGGGGAGAACTCGGCGGGCGGCATCGGGATCACGCCCAAGACCGCCGACGAGATCCTCGCCGCGGGCGCCGATGCGATCACCCTCGGCAACCACGCCTTCCGCCACCGCGACGTCTACGCCTACCTCGACTCCGAGCCGCGGATCGTGCGGCCGGCCAACTACCTGCGCTCCCAGCCCGGCCGCGGCACGTGCGTGGTCGAGCGCGACGGCGTCTCGCTCGGCGTGGTCAACCTGAGCGGCAACCTCTTCCTGCAGGCCGGCCGGCCGGCGTTCGTCGAGGTCGACACCGCGCTCGCCGAGGTCCGCGACGCCGACCAGGTGCTGGTCGACATGCACGCCGAGGCGACGAGCGAGAAGGTGGCGATGGGCTGGTACCTCGACGGCCGGGTGACCGCGGTCGTCGGCACCCACACGCACGTCCCCACCGCCGACGCGCGCGTGCTGCCGGGCGGAACGGCCTACATCACCGACGTGGGGATGACGGGCGCGCGCGACGGCGTGATCGGCGTGCGCAAGGAGCAGTCGATCCAGGTGATGAAGACCCACATGCCGGCCCGCTACGACGCGGCGGAGGGCGACCCCTGGCTCATGGGGGCGCTGATCCGCTGCGCGGCACAGCCACGGCGCGCGGACGCGATCGAGCCGGTGCTGCGAGCCGCGCCAGCGCCAGGCTGAGCGCCGCCAGCAGCAGCCCGTTGCGGACGCCGACCAGCGCCACGACCGCCGGATCGCCCCCGACGAGGTCGAAGTAGCGGACGGGGAACTCGAGCTGGGTGAGCGGGATGGCCGCCACGGCGAGCGCGGCGGGCAGCCGCGTGCCCGACACGACGGCGAACGGCGCGACCCAGATGAGGAACTGCGGCGAGAGGACCTTCCCGACCGCGACGAAGGCGAGCACCCCGGCCAGGCACGCCAGGAGCAGCCG
>JALYMV010000157.1 GCA_030773575.1 Actinomycetota bacterium | reverse complement strand
GCACGGCCCCCGGCAGCCCGGGCTCACCGGCGCCCGCCACGCCGCCCACGCCCGTCACAACGAACGACGTGAAGATCGGCACCGGCCTCTCCTGCACCCCGCGCGGTCAGAAGATGAAGGTCACCGTGTCCGTGCGCAAGCGCCCCGGCCGCGCCAAGCCGCGCGTGCGCAAGGTCGTCTTCTACTACCGCAAGGGCAAGGGCGAGGTGGCCCGCACCGACCGCCGCGCCCCGTACCGGCGGATGATCCCGGTCGACCTCGAGCCGGGGACCCACCGCGTCTTCGCCCGCATCCACTACAAGCGCCCCGACAAGCGCAAGCTGGGCATCAAGACGGTCTCCCGGCGCTTCGCGGTCTGCGCCTGACCGCTCGGTAGTGTGAGCGGGCCATGAGCTACGACGTCTCGGTCATCGGGCTCGGCCGGGTCGGTCTCCCGCTCGCCCTCACCTTCGCCCAGGAGGGCCTGCGCGTCCTCGGCGTCGACAAGGACCCCGAGCGCCTCGGGGCGCTGGGCGAGGGGCGGATGCCGTTCAAGGAGCCGGGCACCCAGGAGCTGCTCGAGCGCCTCCGCGACGGTCTCGCGCTCTCCGAGCGCGCCGCCGACGCCGCCCGCGCCGACGCGATCGTCCTCACCGTCGGCACCCCGACGTTCTCCCACATCGAGATCGACATGGGCGACATCCGCTCCGTGCTCGACGCCCTGCTCCCGCACCTGCGCGAGGGCCACCTGATCGTCCTGCGCTCGACGGTCGCCCCGGGCACGACGGAGTGGGTGGCCGGCTACCTCGAGAAGCACCGCGGCTTCACGGTCGGCGAGGACATCTTCGTCGCGCACTGCCCCGAGCGGATCGCCGCCGACCGCTTCCTGGAGGAGATCCGCAGCCTCCCGACCATCGTCGGCGGCGTCGGGGAGGCCAGCGGCGAGCGCTGCGCCGCGCTCTTCGAGGTCTTCGGCGCGCACATCACGCAGACCTCGCCGGTCGAGGCCGAGCTCGCCAAGATCTGGACGAACATCCTGCGCTACGCGACCTTCGCGCTCCCCAACCTCCTGATGATGGACTGCGAGCGCTACGGGGCCAACGTCTTCGACGTCATCGAGCTGATCAACCGCGACTATCCCCGCGGCGGCATGGCGCAGCCCGGCATGACCGCCGGCACCTGCCTGCGCAAGGACTTCGCGTTCTCCGAGGAGCGCTCGAACGCCCCTGGCATGCTGCTCGCCGTCTCGCGCGTCCACGAGAGCGTCCCGCTTTTCCTCGTCGACGGCCTGAAGCGGCGGCTCGGCGGCTCGCTGCGCCAGCGCAAGGTCGCCGTCCTCGGGCTCTCCTTCAAGCGCGACTCCGACGACGAGCGCGACTCGCTCGCCCACAAGACGATCCGCCTGCTCGAGCGCGAGCTCGCCGACGTCGTCGTCCACGACCCGATCGTCGCGACGGTCACCGCCGACCTCGACGAGGCGATCGCGGACGCCGACGCCGTCGTGGTCGCCACGAACCACTCCGTCTTCTCCGGGGCCGCCACGCTGCGCGCGATCGGGGAGCGGTCGAAGGCCGACGCGCTCGTCGTCGATCCCTGGAACACGTTCGGCGCCGGGCAGGTGTTCGGCTACGTGTCGGAGCTCGCGGCGCTCCGCACCGCGTCGCCGGCCAGCTAGCCTGCCGCCCGCCATGTCGCGCGTTCTCGTCACCGGCGGTGCCGGCACCATCGGGGCAGCGGTCGTCCGCCGTCTGCTGAGCGATCCGGAGTTCGAGGTGCGGGTCTCCGATCAGCGGGACGCGCCGGAGTGGATGCGGGAGGGCTGCGAGGTCCACACGGGCGATCTGCGGGTGCTGGCGGAGGCGCGCAAGGCGATCTCGGGGTGCACCCACGTGATCCACCTGGCGGCGATCGTGGGCGGGATCGCGAACTTCCACAAGCTCCCCCACACGCTCACCGAGGTCAACAACGCGCTCTACAACGCCGTGGTGCGGGCGGCGCTGGATGAGTCGGTGGAGCGCTTCACGTACGTGAGCTCGAGCATGGTCTTCGAGCGCGCCGAGCAGTACCCCACCCGCGAGGACCACCTGCCCGACTGCCCGGTGCCCGAGTCGGCGTACGGGTTCTCCAAGCTCACCGGCGAGGTCTACTGCCGCGCGGCGCACGACGAGCACGGGCTCCCGTACACGATCTGCCGCCCCTTCAACGCCTACGGGCCCGGGGAGATGCCGACCGACGAGCCGGGGATCGCCCACGCGGTCCCGGACCTGATCCGCAAGTCGATGACCGGTCGGCGACCCTTGCAGATCTTCGGCGACGGCACCCAGACGCGGACGTTGACCCATGTCGACGACATCGCCGACGGGATCGCGGTCGCGACCGCCTCTCCGGCGGGCTTGAACGAGGACTTCAACATCTCCGCGTCGGATGAGCTGACCGTCGCGGAGATCGCGCGGATCTGCTGGGAGGCGGCCGGCAACGACCCCGCCGACTTCGAGCTCGAGCACCTTCCGTCGTTCAAGGTCGACGTGAAGCGGCGCTGGCCGTCGGTCGAGAAGGCCGAGCGGCTGCTCGGCTGGAAGGCTCAGATCGGCGTGCAGGACGGCATCCGCCAGACCGCCGACTGGCTCCACGCCCAAGAGGGAGTCGCGCCGGCATGAGCAACCGCGCGCTGATCACCGGCATCACCGGCCAGGACGGCTCCTATCTCGCCGAGCTCCTGCTCGACAAGGGCTACGAGGTCCACGGCATGGTCCGCCGGGCCTCGACGGAGAAGTTCGAGCGCATCGAGCACCTCCGCGACCGGATCACGCTGCACCAGGGCGACCTGCTCGACCAGCGCTCGCTCGTCGACACGCTGCGCGCCTCGCGCCCCGACGAGGTCTACAACCTCGCCGCCATGTCCTTCGTCGCCGTCTCTTGGATCCAACCGACGCTGACCGCGGAGTTCACCGGCGTCGGCGTGACGCGGATGCTCGAGGCGATGCGCGAGGCCGCGCCGGAGGCGCGCTTCTACCAGGCGTCGAGCTCGGAGATGTTCGGCAAGGTCGTCGAGGTCCCACAGACCGAGTCCACGCCGTTCTATCCCCGCTCGCCCTACGGCGTGGCCAAGGCCTACGGCCATCACATCACGGTGAACTATCGCGAGTCCTACGGGATGTTCCTGTGCTCGGGGATTCTGTTCAATCACGAGTGCCTACGCGCCAACACGCCGTTGGTCGTTCGCGAGAACGGGGTGCTCGCGATCCGCACTCCGGCCGACGTGGTGCCGTACCGCCTCGAGGGCCCGTCCGTCCAGACGTTCGAGCCAGAAGGGCTGCTCGAGGTGTGGGACGGCGAGGACTTCACGCCGGTGCACGCGATCACGGCCACCCGCCGGCGCGCCGGCGACCCCGACCACCGCCTGCTGTCGATCGAGACCCGCGGCGGCGTCGCGGAGGTGACCGCCCACCACACGATGCTCGACGCGTCCCGCGCACCGCTGCCGGCGCGCGAGGTCGAGACGGGGGCCCGGCTCGCGCTCGGCGCGGAGCCGGCCGAGGCGCCCGCGTGGGCAGTCGTCACCGAGCAGCTCGCCGAGCTGCTGGGACTGCTGTGCGCGGACGGCTACGTCCAGCGCGACGGCGGGATGATCTGCTTCACGAACAACGACCCGGCGCTCCGCGCGCGCGTGGCCGAGCTCTGGTCCCGCTGCTTCCTCAAGACGACGCACGGCTACACCGGCCGATCCGGATTCGTGGAGGGCGGCAAGGTCGAGAAGCTCAGCCTCGCCGGCGGGGCGACGGTCGCTCCGTGGCTGCGCGAGCAGCTCTACACGCCGACCGCCCACAAGCAGGTGCCGCCCCTCGTCCTCAACGCCGCCGCGCCGGCGCAGCAGGCGTTCCTGCGCGGCTACTACGCCGGGGACGGCCTGAAGAAGGGCAAGGGCGCCTCGGTGAAGACCAACAGCGCCGTCCTCGCCCAGGGTCTCTGCTGGCTCTACGCGCTCGACGATCAGCCCGCGTCCGTCTACGTCGAGCGGCGCGCCGGCAAGCCCTACTACCAGCTCAACCTGGCCTCAGCCGTGAAGGTCGGAGCCAAGGGCCAGCACCTGCGCAAGGACCCGGCGGAGGTCCGCCGCGTGGTGGAGCTCGAGGCGGAGCCCGACGAGTTCGTCTTCGACCTCGAGACGGAGTCGGGCGTCTTCGCCGCGGGCGTCGGGCGCCTCGTCGTCCACAACTCGCCCCGCCGGGGGCGCGAGTTCGTCACCCGCAAGATCACCGCCGGCGCGGCCGCGATCCGGGCGGGGATGGCGAGCGAGCTGCGCCTCGGCAACCTCGAGGCGCAGCGCGACTGGGGCTACGCCAAGGACTACGTCGAGGCGATGTGGCGCATGCTCCAGCACGACGAGCCCGAGGACTTCTTGATCGCCACGAACGAGACGAACACGGTCCAGCGCTGCGTCGAGATCGCCTTCGACCAAGCGGGGATCCCGGACTGGGAGTCCTACGTCGTCATCGACGACGCCTACAAGCGCCCCGCCGAGGTCGACCTGCTGATCGGCGACTATTCCAAGGCGGAGCGGGTGCTCGGCTGGCGGCCGGAGACGAGCTTCGAGCAGCTCATCCGGTTGATGGTCGACGCGGACGTCGCGCTGCTCGCGCGCTGAGGAAGGCCATGCGCGCCCTCGTCACCGGCTGCGCGGGCTTCATCGGCTCCCACCTGTCGGAGTCGCTCCTCGCCGACGGCCAAGAGGTCGTCGGGGTCGACTGCTTCAACGACAACTACGGGCGCCCGCACAAGCTGCGCAACCTCGAGCGCGCGCGGCAGTGGGAGGGCTTCGACTTCGTCCCGATCGACCTCGCGCGCGGCGACCTCGGCGACGTGGTGGAGGGCTGCGACGCGGTCTTCCACCTCGCCGCCGAGCCGGGGGTGGCGTCGTGGGGGCGGCGCTTCGAGTCCTACGTGCGCAACAACGTGCTCGCCACCCAGCACCTCCTCGAGGCGGTCGCCGCGCACCCCGGGCGCCGCGTCGTCTACGCGTCCTCCTCCTCCGTCTACGGCGACGCCGCGCGGCTGCCGACGCCCGAGTCGGCCGCGCCGGCGCCCATCTCCCCCTACGGCGTGACCAAGCTGGGCGGGGAGCACCTCTGCCACGCCTACGGGCGGGGGTTCGGGGTGGAGACCGTCGTCCTTCGCTACTTCTCGGTCTACGGCCCGCGCCAGCGGCCCGACATGGCCTTCCAGGCGTTCTGCTCGGCGCTGGTGGCGCGGGAGCCGGTGGTGCTCCACGGGGACGGGCGCCAGGTCCGCGACTTCACCCACGTCGCCGATGTCGTGGCGGCCACCCGCGCCGCCGCCCTGGCGCCCGGCGCCGCGGGGGCGACGCTCAACGTCGGTGGCGGGGAGCGCACGTCGCTCGCGCAGGCGCTCGCGCTGCTCGAGGAGCGCGCGGGGCGCCGGGCCGAGGTGGTGCGCGCGCCGGGCCGCGCGGGGGACGTGCGCGAGACGGGCGCCGACTGCTCCGCCGCCCAGGCGATCCTCGGCTACGCGCCGCAGGTCTCCGTCGCCGACGGGCTCAGCGGGCAGTGGGCCTGGACGGTCGGTCAGGCCGGGCGCGCGGCGGCCGC
>JALYMV010000156.1 GCA_030773575.1 Actinomycetota bacterium | reverse complement strand
GCCGGAGCCGGCCGACCCGGGCGCCCGCGTGCTGCCGCTGCGGCGGGCTTCGCGATGAGCCGGGTCGCGGTGCTCAAGGGCGGGCGCTCCTTCGAGCGCGCGGTCTCGCTGAAGTCCGGCGCGCGGGTCGAGGACGCGCTCGAGCGCCTGGGCCACGAGCCGGTCGCCATCGACGCCGGCCACGACCTCGTCGACCGCCTGCTCGCCGACCGCCCCGACGTGGCGTTCGTCGCGCTCCACGGGCCCGAGGGCGAGGACGGCACCGTGCAGGAGCTCCTCGAGCTCGTCGGCATCCCCTACACCGCGTCCGGGCCGTCGGCGTGCATCCGCTGTACCGACAAGGTCCTCGCCAAGCACCTGATGCGCGACGCGGGGATCCCGACGCCCGACTTCTTCGCCTTCAACGAGACGGCGTTCAAGGAGCTGGGCGCGGCGGCGGCGCTGCCGGCGATCGAGGAGCGGCTCGCGTTCCCGATCGTCGTCAAGCCCGCGGGCGGCGGGTCGGCGCTCGGGATCGGCTTCGCCCGCGAGGCGGCCGCGGTCCCCGGCGCGATCATCGCCGGGCTCTCCTACGACACGAAGATCCTGCTCGAGCGCCACGTCGCCGGCCGCGACCTCGCCGTCTCGGTCCTCGAGGGCCCCGGCGGCTCGCAGCCGCTGCCGGTCGTCGAGGCGATTCCGCGCGACGGCGACTTCTACGACTTCGACGCCCGCTACGAGATCGGCCGCACCGACTTCACGTGCCCGGCCGCGCTCGACGAGGAGACGACCTGGCGCGCTCAGGAGCTCGCCCTGCGCGTCTACGAGCTCTTCGGCTGCTACGGCTTCGCCCGCGTCGACCTCATGCTCGAGGACGCGACGGGCGAGCTCTACGTCCTCGAGGCCAACGCGATCCCCGGCCTCACCGAGACGTCGCTGCTGCCCCAGGCCGCCGAGGCGGCCGGAATCGGCTTCGACGAGCTGGTGGCGCGGGTGCTCGAGCTGGCCGAGGCGCGGAGCCTCGGCTAGGGGTTTCGCCCGGCCCGACTTCGCTTCGCTCGTCGTCTGGGCGACGTCACTCGCCGGCGAAGTCCTCCGGCGTCACCTGGTCGAGGAAGTCCTTGAACTTGTCGACGACCTCCTCGGTGTCCTCGACCTCGTGCTCGAACTCGATCGCGGACTCCGCGATGACCTCCTCGGCGGCGAAGATCGGGGCGCCGGAGCGCACGGCGAGGGCGAGGGCGTCGGACGGCCGGGAGTCGATCTCGACGTCGCGGCCGTTGACGCTCAGGGTGATCTGCGCGTAGAAGGTGTTCTCGCGCAGCTCGGTGACCGAGACCCGGGTGCAGTTGACCTCGAGCTCGCCGAGCATCTCGAAGAGCAGGTCGTGGGTCATGGGGCGGGGCGTCGAGGCGCCCTGGAGCTTCATGAGGATCGCCGCGGCCTCCGGGTGCCCGATCCAGATGGGCAGGAACTTGTTCGTGTCGACGGCCTTGAGCAGCACGATCGGCTGCTTGCCGACCATGTCGAAGCTCACGCCGTAGATGACCATCTCCTGCAAGTCCACGCCGCCTCTCGGCTCGGGTCCGGGCTCCGGGGGAGTATAGGCAGGGGCCGGGAGCCGACCGGGCGCCTCAGCGGCCCAGTCCGAAGCGCCCTGCGCGCAGAACCCGGGCCTGTGCAGCGACGATCAGGGCGGTCAGCGCGAAGAGCGTCAGGGTGACCGCGGCGGCGTATCCGTAGCGCAGCTCCTCGAAGGCCGCGTCGTAGATGAACTGGGGCAGGAAGAGGGTCGCGCGGTCGGGCCCGGTGCCCGTGACGATCAGCGCGGGGACGAAGGAGACCTGCAGCGCGAAGGCGGTGTCGCGGAAGGCGAGGAGCGCCAGGGTCGGGCGCATCAGCGGCAGCGTGACCCGCCGCAGCGTGTGGCCCGTCCGCGACCCCTCCAGGCGGGCGAGGTCATAGAGCTCCTCGGGCAGCTCCTGCCGCGTCGCGAGCGCGACGACGAACCCCTCGCCCACCGTGAACGCGGCGATGATCACCACCGAGGCCATCGCGCCGGCGGGGGTCGAGAGCCACTCGGGCTGCGGCAGCCCCAACCCGCCGAGCAGCGCGTTCACCGGCCCGTAGACCGGGTTGAGCAGGAACAGGAACAGCAGCGCGAAGGCCACGTCGGGCACGACGGTCGGCAGGTAGACGGCGGTCCGCTGCGCCGCGCGGCCGCGGGCGCGGCGGTGCAGGAGCAGCGCCATCCCGACCGCCGCGACCAGCCGCAGCGGCACCGCGAGGGCGAGGAAGAGCAGCGAGTTGAGCAGCGCGGTGCGCAGGATCCGGTCGTCGATCAGCTCGCCGAAGTTCTCGAGGCCGGTGAAGCGCGGGCTCGTGAGCAGGTCGTACTCCGTGAGCGAGAGCGCGAAGGTCAGCGCGGCGGGCAGGACCACCAGGAGCGCCCCGCCGATCAGGTAGGGCGCGAGCAGCAGCAGCGCCCCGCGGTGGCGGGTCACCGCGCGAGGCCCGTGTCCGGGTCGAACAGCCGCACGGCGCCCGCGTCGACGGCCAGCGCGACCTCGGCCCCCGCCGGCTCCGGCCGGCCGGCGTCGACC
>JALYMV010000155.1 GCA_030773575.1 Actinomycetota bacterium | reverse complement strand
GCCGTCGCCGCGGCGCGCGAGCGCCGCGCGCACGGGCTCGGGATCGCGGCGGATGGCCTTCAGATCGAGCACGCGCGGGACCCTACCCGCCGCGGCGCCGGCCGCAGCGCGGCGCTACTCGGCGGTGTCGCCCGGCGGGCCGCCGGCCGGCGACGCGTTGCCCGGGTTCGGCGAGCGCCTCGCCTCGTTGCCCGAGTACTTCGCGACGAACTCCGCCACCTGCTCGGCCTCCTGGCCGACCACGATGTTCTGCGGCATCGGGCCGGAGGAGAAGCCGCCGTTGCGGATCGCGTAGAGGACCTGGTCCTTGGTCTCCATCCGCGTGTTGAAGTTCGGGCCGTCCTTGTACTCGCGGTCGTTGACGTCGGTCGCCGACCCCTCCGAGGACGCCGTGTTGAGCGTGTGGCAGCCCGCGCAGCGCTGGTAGAAGATCTGGCCGCCGCGGAAGTTCGGGTCGTCGCTCGAGAGCTTGATCGAGTCCTGGCCGCAGCCCGAGAGGATCGCGCCGGAGGCGACGAGGAGCGGGACGAGGAGGCGCAGGCGCACGGGGCTCATGGGCGGCGCACAGCATAGGGAACAATGCCCGCTCACATGGCCCGCCCGCGCGCCCGCCTCGCCGTACCTGCCGCCTGTGCGCTGGCGCTCGCGCTGGTGGTCGCCGGGGCCCTCGCGACCCGCGGCGGGCAGCCCCGGGCGACCCGCGCGGAGGGCGGGCGGATCGCGATCGCGATGCGCGACTTCCGCTTCGAGCCGCAGCGGATCCGGGCCCGCGCGGGGGAGCTGACGTTCGAGGTCCACAACCGCGGCCGCCTCGCGCATACGTTCCGCGTGCGCGGGGAGAAGGGCGAGGTGATCAAGGAGCCCAGCCTGCGCCCCGGCGAGCGGCGGACGGTGACCGGGCGCTTCTCCCGCGGCGACTACCGGATCTTCGACGCCCTCTCCAACTACGAGGAGCTCGGCATGTACGGCACGCTGGTCGTGCGATGACCCTGCACGCCGTGGAGCCGGCCCGCTACCGCACGGTGATCGGCCACTTCGCGACGGGTGTCTGCGTCGTGACCGCGCAGGGGCCGGAGGGGCCGGTGGGCATGACCGCCAACGCCGTCTGCTCCGTCTCGCTCGACCCCCTCCTGCTGCTCGTCTGCTTCGACCGCGGCGCCCGCACGCTGCCCGTCGTGCGCGACAGCGGGCGCTTCGGCGTCAACGTCCTGGCGACGGGGCAGGAGCCGCTCGCGGCGCTGTTCGCCTCCAAGGCCGCCGAGACGGAGAAGTTCTCCGGCGTCGAGCACCACCTCCACGCCGGCGTCCCGGTGCTCGAGGGCGCGCTCGCGTGGCTGGGGTGCGACCTCACCGAGCTCGTCGAGGCCGGCGACCACGTGATCGGGATCGGCGCGGTCCACCTCGCGGAGGCGGGCGAGGGGGACCCGCTCGTGTGGTTCCGCGGCGGCTACGGCGGCTTCGCGCCGCGTTAGAGCCAGCCGGCCGCGCGCAGCCCGAGCACGCAGACCACGAGCGCCGAGGCGGCCATCACGCCCATCTCCCGGCGCACGATCTGGAGCACGATCGAGCGCTGGTCTGAGTCGGGCAGCTCACGCATCGCCGACGCGCTCTCGAGGCCGCGCGCGTCGAGCACCGTCTGGGCGGCCGCGAGGCGCAGCTGCTCGGCGATGAAGGAGATGGCGAGGGGCAGCGCGCCGTAGAGGAGGTGGAGCCCGTCGGCGTCGCGGCCGAGCAGCACGAGGACCCCGCCCTGCAGCGCGGTCAGCACGACGACCGCCTGCGAGATCCGCAGCAGCGTCCAGAACGCCTGCGAGGGCTCCACGCGGTACCAGCACCACGCCCCGAAGAGCCCTGCAACGGCGCTCGAGACCACGAGCAGGACCCCCAGGGCGACGTGCACGGACGTCACGTCAAGCGCCTTCCGTCACTAAGTAACACTCCCGCACAAGCTAGTGCTATACCTCCTGCCGAGGTGATCCGCAGCTACCTGCCAGCGCTGGTCTTCGTCGGGCTCGGGACGATCCTCGGCATCACGTTCGCCGTGATCAACTCGGTCCTCGGCGCGAAGCCCCGGACGCGGTCGGCGAAGTTCGATCCCTACGAGAGCGGCATGCCGTCCGACATGCGGCAGGGCTTCCGCTTCGGCATCTCGTTCTACCTGATCGCGATGCTGTTCATCCTGTTCGACATCGAGGTCGTCTTCCTCTATCCCGTCGCGGTCCAGCTCAAGGCGTTCGGGACCTTCGCGCTCGTCGAGACGATCGTCTTCGTCATCCTGCTGTTCGTGGCGTTCGTGTACGTGTGGAGGCGAGGAGCCCTCGAATGGAAATAGTCCGGCGCGAGAAGCTCGGAGCGGGCGACATGGCCGAGTTCCGCTCCCGCCAGCTGCGCGCGCGCGACATGCTCCGCGGGGACCTCGAAGGCGAGGACCTCGAGCAGCACGTCGAGGAGTCGATCATGACCACGACGCTCGAGAAGGCGGCCAACTGGGCCCGCGGCAACGCCTTCATGCCCGCCACCTTCGGCCTCGCGTGCTGCGCGATCGAGATGATGGCGATGGTCGCCGCGCGCGTGGACATCGCCCGCTTCGGCTTCGAGGCGTTCCGCGCCTCCCCGCGCCAGGCCGACCTGATGATCGTCTCCGGCCGGCTCTCGATCAAGATGGTCCCGGTCATCCGGCGGATCTACGACCAGATGCTCGAGCCCAAGTGGGCCATCGCGATGGGCGCCTGCGCGTCCTCGCAGGGCGTCTTCAACAACTACGCGATCGTCCCGGTCGACAAGGTCCTGCCCGTCGACGTCTACGTGCCCGGCTGCCCGCCGCGCCCGGAGTCGCTCGCCCACGGCGTCCTCAAGCTCCGCAAGATGGTCCTCGCCCAGCCCGACGAGGGCTGGCGCGCCCGGTACGGCGGGCAGGGCACCGAGGAGTTCGCCCCGGAGACCTTCGAGGACCCCGCCGCCGCGGGCGCGATCAACGTCACCGGCGCCCAGGGCGACCCAAGTGCCTGACGCCACCGGGCTCGAGCTGCTCGCCGGCGAGCTGCGCGACCGCGATCCCGACGCCGTCCTGGGGACGCTGCACTTCCGCGAGCACGCGACCCTGCTCGTCCATCCCAACGCGGTGCCCGACACGCTCGAGCACCTCCGCGGCAAGGGCTACCGCTTCCTGGCCTCCGTGCACGGCGTGGACTACTTCCCCGAGGAGCCGCGCTTCGGCGTCCACTACGAGCTGCTCGACATGCAGCGGGTGGACCGCATCAACGTCAAGACCCGTGTGCACCTCGAGCACCCGCACGTGCCGAGCGTCACCCCGGCGTGGCCGACGGCCGACCACCAGGAGCGCGAGATCTGGGACATGTTCGGCGTGATCTTCGACGGCCACCCGGACCTGCGGCGCATCCTCATGCCCGAGGACTACGAGGGGCACCCCCAGCGCCGCGACTTCCCGATGGGCGGCGAGCCGATCCTCTTCACCCACAACGAGGCCCATCAGCCGGGCTGGTGGAAGTAGGGAGAGGGAGCGCGATGGCGACGACGCCCGAGAAGCGCCACCAGCGCGACTACACCCCCGAGCTCGACTACCGCGAGATGGAGCGGTCGGTCGACCTGTCGGAGATCGAGCACGCCGACGAGGAGCTGCTCACGCTCAACATGGGGCCGCACCACCCGGCGACCCACGGCGTGCTGCGCCTGCTGACCACGCTGGAGGGCGAGGTCGTCCGCGACGTCAAGCCGATCATCGGCTACGTCCACACGGGGATCGAGAAGATCTGCGAGGACAAGGCCTACTGGAAGGTCATCACGCTCGTCGAGCGGATGGACTACCTCTCCTACTACTTCAACGCCTACGCGTTCTGCGGCGCGGTCGAGCGGCTGCTCGACCTCGAGGTGCCGCCGCGCGCGCAGTACCTGCGGGTCATCCACCTCGAGCTCAACCGCATCGCCTCCCACCTGATCTGGCTGGCGACGGGCGGCCTGGACCTCGGCGCGATGTCGGTCTTCTGGTACGGCTGGCGCGACCGCGACCAGATCCTCGACCTGTTCGAGATGTCCTCGGGCCAGCGGATGCACCCGCGCTACTTCCAGGTCGGCGGCGTCATCGAGGACGTCCCGGTCGGCTTCGAGGCCGCCGTGCGCGACTTCACGCGCGAGTTCCCCAGCCGCCTCGACCAGTTCGAGGACCTGATCGACAAGAACGAGATCGTGCTCCAGCGGCTGCGCAACGTCGCGATCGTCGACGAGGAGACGCTGCTCGGCCTCGGCGTCACCGGCCCGCTGCTGCGCGCGGCCGGCAACCCGTGGGACCTGCGCAAGGCCCACCCCTACTCGAGCTACGACCACTTCGACTTCCGGATCCCGATCGGGACGGTCGGCGACAACTACGACCGCTACCGCGTCCGGATGGCCGAGATGCGCGAGTCCGTGCGGATCATCGACCAGGCGCTCGACGGGCTGCCCGAGGGCCCCTACATCACCGAGAACCGCAAGATCGCGCTGCCGCCGCGCCACGAGCTCGCCACCTCGATGGAGGCGCTCATCCACCACTTCAAGCTGGTGACGGAGGGCTTCCGCGTCCCGCCGGCCGAGGTCTACTTCCCCATCGAGTCCCCGCGCGGGGAGCTCGGCTGCTTCGTGCGCTCCGACGGCTCCTCCAAGCCGGCCCGCGTGCACATGCGCGACCCGTCCTTCGTCAACCTCCAGGCCTTCAAGCCGATGGTGCAGGACACCTACATCGCCGACCTGATCGCGACGCTCGCGATGCTCGACCCGATCCTCGGCGGGATCGACCGGTGAAGGTCCGGCGGTTCGCGCACGGCTCGCGCGTCCCCGGCTGGGACGAGGCGGCCGACCTCACCAAGGACCCGGCAGTCGTCCCCGACCCGGCGACCACGCCGGTCCCCGGCCACCTGCGCGCGGAGATCGAGGGCTACGTCGCGCGCTATCCCGACGTCCGCTCCGCCGCCATCCCCGCCCTGCACGCCGTGCAGCGCGAGCACGGCTGGTGCTCGCCGACGGCGATCGAGCAGGCCGCCGTCGTGCTGCGCCTGACCCCCGCCTACCTGACGTCCGTCGCGACCTTCTACGACATGTTCGAGACGGAGCCCAAGGGCGAGCACACCGTCTACGTCTGCACGAACATCTCCTGCGCGCTGCGGGGCGGCGACCAGATCTACGAGGCGATGCTGTCGGCCGCCGGCGACGACCCGCGCTTCAACATCCGCTCCTTCGAGTGCCTCGGCGCGTGCGACATCGCGCCGATGGCGTCGGTCAACGGCATCTACGTCGGGCCGCTCGGGGAAGCCGACTGCGAGACGATCGCCGGCGACCTCAAGGCGGGGCGCACGCCGCTCGACGCCAAGCAGCTGCGCCACCGCCCGGTCGCCGCGAGCCTGCCCGCGCAGGGCGGCCCGGCCGTGGCGGGTGCCGACACCGCCAGCGGGCCGACGGCCTCGCAGAACGATGTCGTCGGACCCAAGGATATGTGAGCCCGATGCAGATCCTCTTCGACGAGATCGACAAGCCCGGCCTCCACACGCTCGACGTCTACCGAGGCCTGGGCGGCTACGCGTCGCTCCAGCGCGCGCTCACGCAGATGGGCCCGGAGGACGTCCTCGCCGAGCTGCAGGCCTCCAACGTCCGCGGCCGCGGCGGCGCCGGCTTCCCGATGGGGCGCAAGGCGTCGTTCCTGCCCAAGGGCGACATGGCCAAGTACCTCGTCTGCAACGCCGACGAGTCCGAGCCCGGGACCTTCAAGGACCGCGAGCTCATGCAGAAGACGCCGCACACGCTGATCGAGGGGATCGCGATCACCGCCTACGCGGTGGGCGCCAACCGCTCCTACATCTACATCCGCGGCGAGTATGAGCTGCAGGCCGACATCCTCGAGGCCGCGCTCGAAGAGGCCAAGGCCGCCGGACTGATCGGCGAGAACATCTTCGGCTCCGGCTTCTCGCTCGAGCTGTGGGTCCACCGCGGCGCGGGCGCCTACATCTGCGGCGAGGAGACCGCGCTGCTCGACTCGCTGGAGGGCAAGCGCGGCAACCCGCGTCTCAAGCCCCCGTTCCCGGCGATCAACGGCCTCTACCAGGGCCCGACGCTGATCAACAACGTAGAGACGCTGATGAACGCCCCGCACGTGCTGCGGATGGGCGGCGCGGAGTACGCGAAGATCGGCACGGAGTCCTCGACGGGGACGAAGGTCGTCTCGGTGAGCGGGTGCGTCCAGCGCCCGGGCAACTACGAGATCGTCCTCGGCACGCCGACGCGCGAGATCATCTACGACCTCGCCGGCGGGCCGTTCGAGGGCCGCCCGATCAAGGCGTTCTTCCCCGGCGGCTCGAGCGCGCCCGTCCTCCCGGGCACGGACCACAACCTCGACCTCCCCTACGACTTCGACTCGATGGCGAAGGCGGGCTCCATGCTCGGCTCGGGCGCGATCATCGTCATCGACGACTCGATCTCGATCGTCGACGTGGCGCTCAAGACGGCGAAGTTCTACCGCCACGAGTCCTGCGGCAAGTGCACGCCGTGCCGCGAGGGGACCAACTGGACGGTGAAGATGCTCGAGCGCATCCAGACGGGCGAGGCGACCCCGATGGACCTCGACATCATGGCGTCGGTCTGCGAGCAGATCATGGGCAACTGCCTCTGCGTGCTCGGCGACGCGATGGCCATGCCGGTCGGCTCGATGATCAAGCACTTCCGCCCGGAGTTCGAGGATTACATCCAGGACGCGCGGGAGCGGTCCGGGCTGGGCATCGCGGTCCCGCAGGTCAACCGCGGCGACCACGCCGGCCCGAAGGAGCTCCTCGATCCCGCCGGCCGCGAGCCGGTGCCCACGGTGGCCTGATGCCGCGGCCCGAGGTCAAGATGGTGACCCTCACGATCGACGGTCGTGAGGTGAGCGCCCCGGAGAACATCATGCTCGTCGACGGGGCCAAGTACGGCGACGTCGAGATCCCCGTCTTCTGCTACGAGCCGAAGCTCGGCGCGCCGGTCGGGGCCTGCCGCATGTGCCTGGTCGAGGTGGAGGGCATCCCCAAGCTGCAGACCGCGTGCTCGACGCCGGTCAAGGACGGCATGGTCGTCCACACGCAGACCCAGCGCGTCCACGACGCGCAGCGCGCGGTGGTCGAGTTCCTGCTCATCAACCACCCGCTCGACTGCCCCGTCTGCGACAAGGGCGGCGAGTGCCCGCTGCAGGACGTCACCTACGGCTGGGGCCCGGGCACCTCGCGGTTCATCGAGCCCAAGCGCCACTTCGTCAAGCCGCTCGAGCTCTCGCCGCTGATCGCGATCGACCGCGAGCGCTGCATCCTGTGCTACCGCTGCGTCCGCTTCTCGCAGGAGATCTCCGAGGACTACCAGCTCATCCTGCTCGAGCGCGGGGCGCACTCCTACGTCGGGACCTTCGACGGCCACCCCTACGTCGGGCCGTTCAGCGGCAACATCGTGGGGCTCTGCCCGGTGGGCGCGCTCACCTCGAAGTCCTACCGCTTCCGCGCGCGGCCCTGGGACTCCGAGGGCGCCGGCTCCATCTGCACGCTCTGCCCCGCGCAGTGCAACATCGAGTTCACGGTGCGCGACGACCGCGTCGTGCGCGTCAGCGCCCGCGACAACTCCGAGGTCGACGACGGCTGGCTGTGCGACAAGGGCCGCTTCGGCTTCCAGCACGTCCACTCCGACGACCG
This sequence comes from Actinomycetota bacterium, assembly GCA_030773575.1. Taxonomy (GTDB): domain Bacteria; phylum Actinomycetota; class Thermoleophilia; order Solirubrobacterales; family Solirubrobacteraceae; genus JACCYI01. The sequence continues at coordinate 380 of JALYMV010000155.1, read as the reverse complement.
CATCACCCGCCCGCTCGTCCGCGAGGGCGGCAAGCTGATGCCGGCCACCTGGGACAAGGCGCTCAAGGCGGCGAGCGCCGCGCTGCGCAAGGCGGGCCCCAAGGCCGCCGCGCTCGCGGGCGGGGAGACCACCAACGAGGAGGCCTTCGTCCTGCAGCGGCTCTTCCGCGAGGGCCTCGGCTCCGGGCACCTGAGCTCGCGCCCCGGCGGCGAGCTGCCGCTCGACGTCCAGCGCGCGCTCGTCAACCCGGCGCTCGGCGCGACGGTGCCCGACCTCGAGTTCGCCCACACGGTCCTGCTGCTCGACTGCGACCCGGTCGACGACATGCCGATCATCGACCTCCGGATCCGCAAGGGGGTCCGCCGCCGCGGCGTCGACC
>JALYMV010000154.1 GCA_030773575.1 Actinomycetota bacterium | reverse complement strand
GCGCCGGTGACGGCGACGGTGCGGCTGTCGACGGGGCGGACCACGGCGCCGGACTGTACCGTCCGCCGGGATGCCGGACTGGGACGCCGAGGGGCTGCTCGCGGGGCTCGAGGACGAGACGGAGCGCGACGGCCGGCGCCGGTTGCTCGACGCGCTCCACGAGGAGGGCGTGACCCTCGCGGAGCTGCGCCGCGCCGTCGAGGAGGACCGCCTCGCGCTCGTGCGCGTCGAGCGGCTGATGCTCGGCGAGCCCCGCTGCACCCTGCGGGAACTGGCCGACCGCCTCGGCCGCGACGTCGAGTGGCTGGCGCGGTACCGCCGCTCCCTCGGCCTGGCGGTCCCCGACTTCGACGAGCGGGCGTTCGGCGAGGCGCACATGGAGGACGCCGACCGCGGCCGCGCCTTCAGCGACACGGGGATCCCCGACGAGCAGACCGTCGCCACCGAGCGGATCCTGCACCGCGCCTTCGAGCAGTACGCGGACGCCTTCCGGCTCGCCTTCGCGCAGGCCTTCATCCAGCCCGGTGACACGGAGGCCGAGGTCGCCGACCGCTACGCGGCCGCCTTCCACGCGCTGCGGCCGCTCGCCGGCCCGCACTTCGCCCACGTCTTCTTCGTCCACCTGGCCGAGATGGTCCGCAACGACGTGATCTCCGCCGAGGAGCGCCGCACCGGGCGGATCGCCGGCCGCGAGCAGACCGCGATCGCCTTCGCCGACGTCGTCGGCTTCACCGAGCTGGGGGAGTCCGTCGGCCACGAAGAGCTCGGCACGATCGCCGCGCGGCTCGACGGACTGGCCTCCGAGCGCGTCTGCGCACCCGTCCGGCTCGTCAAGACGATCGGCGACGCGGTGATGCTCGTCGCGCCCGAGCTGGGCCCGCTGGTGGGGACCGCGCTCGAGCTCGTCGAGTCGGCCGAGGCGGCCGGGCTGCCGCCGCTGCGCGCCGGCGTCGCCTACGGGCCGGCGGTCAACCGCTGGGGTGACTGGTACGGCTCGACCGTCAACCTCGCGAGCCGGCTCACCGCCCGGGCCCGGCCGGCCACCGTGCTGGTCTCCGAGCCCGTCCGCGAGGCGGCGGCGGACGGCTTCGAGTGGTCGTTCGCGGGCGAGAAGCGCCTCAAGGGCTTCTCCGCGCCGGTCAAGGCGCACCGCGCCCGCCGCGCGGGGGTCAGCGCATGAGCGGGCGCCGGCAGGGCGTGCGCCCGCTCCTGCGGCGGATCGTCCCCAGGCCGGCCCGGCGAGCGCTGTGGGCGGCCACCTACGGTGCGCAGGAGCTCCAGCAGCGCGCCTTCGAGAAGCGTCTCGGCGTCTCCACGAGCGGTCACGTCTACTTCGAGGGCGAGACGGGCCTGCAGGGTGAGAACGCCTTCTACGAGGGCTGCCAGTGGCTGCCGGTCCGCCGGGCGCTCAGGTCCCTGGACCCCGGGCCGCACGACGTGTTCGCCGACCTGGGCTCGGGCAAGGGACAGGCGCTGCTGATCGCCGGGCGCCTGCCCTACGGGCGGGTGATCGGCGTGGACCTGATGGACGAGCTGACCCGCGACGCGAACGCCAACATCGCGCAGGCGCGCCCGCGCCTGCGCGCCGGCCACGTGGAGGCAGTCACCGCCGACGTGCTCGAGTGGCCCGTCCCCGACGACCTCTCGGTGGTCTTCCTGTTCTCCCCGTTCCTCGGCGAGGTCTTCGACGGGGCGATGCGGCGGATCTTCGACTCCTACGACCGCAACCCTCGCCGTCTGCACATCGTCTACGACTACCCGTGGGAGCACAACCGGCTGCTCGCGACGGGCCGCGTGGTGCTCGTCGACGTCCTCCCCTCGCAGTGGCCCGCCCGGCCGTGGTGGTGGCGGACGGGCAACGCGATCCCGATCTACCGGGTGGTCGGGGAGGGGGAGAGACGGCCGGCCGTACCGGCCTTGCGCCGCCGGCTGTTCCGGCCGCGGCGGGCCATCGAGCAGTGGAGCGGCCCCAACGACCGGCGCTACACGCTCGAGCGCGACGGCGTGGTCGTTCTCACGAACCAGCCGGGTCCGCAGAAAGTCGTCTAGGACCCGACGTGGTCGCGCTCCTGTGGGTCGTGCTTCGGAGTGCGGCTGCCGCGCTTGGCGGCGAAGGTCCAGATCAGCGCGATGGCGATGATCGCCGCGGCCAGGGCGCCGAAGATGAGGAGCAGCCCCGGGAGCACGTCGCCGGAGCCTTCGCCGGGTCCGCTCTCCTGGGCGAAGATCGTGAGGAGGGTGATGAGCGCGTCCATGCCACGACCAGTACCCCGACCACCGCCGGCCTATCGGTCCGGGCGCGTGAGGGCTTGGACGAAGTCCTCGAGCTGGCTCGTCGTCCAGCACTCGAACGCCTCGCAATAGCGCTCGTAGGCGGAGATCACCGAGTCGCCGTAGTTCCAGTACAGGCGCGGCTCGGGGTTGAGCCAGAACGTCCGCCCGGCGCGGGAGACGATGCGGGCGAAGACGTCGGCGCGGGGGTCGCGGCCGTTCGTGCGCGCGTCGCCGAGCACGATCACCGTGGCCCGCGGGTGCAGGTCGTCCTCCACCTGCTCGAGGAACTCGCGCCAGACGCGCCCGTAGTCCGTGTAGCCCGAGACGTCCGCGA
>JALYMV010000153.1 GCA_030773575.1 Actinomycetota bacterium | reverse complement strand
CGTCGAGTACGGGCGGCTGCGGATCGCCGCCGCCGCGGAGCGCGCCGCTCCTGCGCCGGCCGAGCTCACCGTCCCCGGCCGCGCGCCCTTCGGAGCGGGCGAGCTGACCTGCGAGCTCGGGACCGACCTCCCCCCGGGCGACGGCACGCTCGACGCCGCCGCGCTCGAAGGACCGCTCGAGGTCCGCGCCTGGCGCGCGGGCGACCGGATGCGCCCGCTCGGCCTCGGGGGCGGCTCGAAGTCGCTGCAGGACCTCTTCACCGACCGCCGCGTTCCCCGCGAGTGCCGCCGCTCGCTGCCCGTGGTGGTCGCGGGCGCCGAGATCGCCTGGATCCCCGGCGTGGCCACCGGCGAGCGCTTTCGCATCACGCCCGCGACGCGCGAGCGGGTGCGCCTGGTCTGGCGCCCGTAGGATGCCCCGCCCATGGCCCCGCGCGACCCGCTGATCGCCGAGATCCTCGTCCAGCCCGACGAGCTCCAGCACCGCGTCGCCGAGCTCGGCCGACAGATCTCCGCCGACTACGCGGGCCGGGAGCTGCTGCTGATCGGCGTCCTCAAGGGCGCCGTCTTCTTCCTCTCGGACCTCATGCGGCGGATCGACGTTCCCTGCGAGGTCGACTTCATGGCGGTCGCCTCCTACGGGTCGGCGACGGAGTCCTCGGGCGTCGTTCGCATCCTCAAGGACCTCGACGCCGCGATCGAGGGCCGCCACGTCCTGATCGTCGAGGACATCGTGGACTCCGGGCTCACGCTCAACTACCTGCTGCGCAACCTCAAGGCCCGCGGCCCGGCGTCGCTCGAGGTGTGCGCGCTGCTCACCAAGCCCGACCGCCGCCAGGTCGACACGCCGGCCCGCTACGTGGGGTTCGAGATCCCCAACCGCTTCGCCATCGGCTACGGCCTCGACCACGCCGAGCGCTTCCGCAACCTGCCCTACGTCGCCGCGCTCGCAGAGCCACGAAGCGCATAGTTGATCGCTGCGCTCGGGCAGGCGCCCGCAGAGGCCTGACGCCCCCGCGCCAGCAGGCATTTCGCCCCGGCAGGACGCGGAATCCGCCGTGGTAGCCTTGGCGGTCTTGTCCCGCCGTCGCACCGCCGCGCGCTCGGAGCGCGAACTGTCATGAGCCGTTTCTTCAAGAGCGCCGCCTTCCCGATCCTGATCGTGATCGTCCTGGCGTTCTTCGCCTCCAAGCTGATCTCGCGGTCCGACCAGGCCAAGAAGACGACCTTCGGGACCTTCCTGACCCAGGTCGAGCGCGGCGACGTGCGCGAGGTGTCGCTGCGCACGAAGGACAACAGCATCGACGTGACGCTCGACCAGGCCGAGCGCAACAAGTACCGGGTGGGCTACCCCTCCGACTACGGGGCGATCCTGGTCCAGAAGCTCCAGCGCGCGGAGGCCGAGCGCCGCATCCAGACCTTCGACGTCAAGCCCGCCCGCTCGAGCGTCATCCTCAGCCTGCTGACCTACGTCCTGCCGTTCCTGATCTTCATCGGGTTCTGGATCTTCCTCATGAACCAGGTCCAGGGCGGCGGCTCGAAGGTGATGCAGTTCGGCAAGTCGAAGGCCAAGCGGCTGTCGGTCGACTCGCCGAAGATCACCTTCCGCGACGTCGCGGGCGTCGACGAGGCGGTCGAGGAGCTCCACGAGATCAAGGAGTTCCTCGAGAACCCCAAGAAGTTCCAGGCCCTCGGCGCGCGCATCCCCAAGGGCGTGCTGCTCTACGGGCCCCCCGGCACCGGCAAGACGCTGCTCGCGCGCGCCGTGGCGGGCGAGGCCGGCGTGCCGTTCTTCTCCATCTCCGGCTCGGACTTCGTCGAGATGTTCGTCGGCGTCGGCGCCTCCCGCGTGCGCGACCTCTTCGAGCAGGCCAAGCAGAACTCGCCCTGCATCATCTTCATGGACGAGATCGACGCCGTCGGCCGCCACCGCGGCGCCGGCATGGGCGGCGGCCACGACGAGCGCGAGCAGACACTCAACCAGCTCCTCGTGGAGATGGACGGCTTCGAGGCCAAGGACAACATCATCATGATCGCGGCCACCAACCGGCCCGACATCCTCGATCCCGCCCTCCTGCGCCCCGGCCGCTTCGACCGCCAGATCACCGTCGACCGCCCGGACCGCAAGGGCCGCGCCAAGATCCTCGAGGTCCACACCCGCGGCAAGCCGCTGGCCAAGGACATCGATGTCGACACGCTCGCCGGCCAGACCCCCGGCTTCACCGGCGCCGACCTCTCCAACCTCGTCAACGAGGCCGCCCTGCTCTCCGCCCGCACGGGCAAGCGCGAGATCACCCAGGTGGAGCTCGAGGAGGGGATCATGCGCGTCGTCGCGGGGCCCGAGAAGAAAACGAGGGTCATGGGAGAGAAGGAGCGCCTGATCACCGCCTACCACGAGATGGGCCACGCGCTCGTCGGCCACTACCTCGAGCACGCCGACCCCGTCCACAAGATCTCGATCATCTCCCGCGGCCAGGCGCTCGGCTACACGATCTCCCTCCCGAGCGAGGACAAGTTCCTGACCACCCGGGCGGAGCTCACCGACACGATGGCGATGACCCTCGGCGGGCGCGCCGCGGAGGAGATCGTCTTCGACGAGATCACCACGGGCGCGTCCAACGACCTCGAGAAGATCACCGCGACGGCCAAGCAGATGGTCATGCGCTTCGGGATGAGCGAGAAGCTCGGCCCGCGGGTGTTCGGCCACGACCACGGCCAGCCGTTCCTGGGCCGCGAGTTCTCCTCCGAGCCCGACTACTCCGACGAGCTCGCCCGCGAGATCGACGACGAGATCCGCCGCATCGTCGAGGCGGCCCACCAGCAGGCCAAGGACATCCTGGTCGAGCACCGCGAGGCGCTCACGACGATCTCCGAGCTGCTGCTCAAGCGCGAGACGATCGAGCGCGAGGAGTTCGAGGCGCTGCTGGCCGGCAAGTCCGAGGAGGAGGTGTTCGGCCCCGACGAGGAGCCGGGCGCCCCCGAGCTCCCGGTGCCGCCGACGCGCGCGCTCGACAAGGGCGCCAAGGCGCCCCGCCCGCTGCCGCGCCCGGGCCTGGCCGGCGGCGCCGCCGAGTACCGCGGGCTCGACTTCCCCGAGAAGCCGGACCTGGCGTAGCCCGCTGGGCGGCTCCGGCCGTCCGCCAACGCACCGGAATGGCGTCCGATGCGCTGTACCGGCGGTCTTCGCCGCGCGGTCGCGCTACTTTGGGGGGATGCGACGCCTCCTCCTCCTCTCACTCGCCCTGACCGCCCTAGCCGCCTGGCCGATCTCCGCCGGTGCGCACGAGAAGGCGAGTGCATACTCGTCCGCCTACGCCGGCTACTTCGGTGAAGGCAATCCGGTCGGCATGCTCGGGCTCAACGCGCTCGTCGAGCCGCAGCCCCTCGAGGGCACCGGGAGGAACATGCGCATCATCGCCAACGTCCCCATGGAGGGGACCGTGGCCGGCTCGGACATCGAGCTCGCGGGCGACTTCGCCTACGTCGGCTCCTACGGGGAGGGCATGGTCATCGTCGACATCTCCGACCCGTTCAACCCAAAGCGCGCCGGCGTGTTCAATTGCCCGGGAGGCCAGAACGACATCCAGCTCCAGCCGGGGTCGAACCCCCAGTACGCGGTGATGGCGATCGAGTTCGAGTCCAACAAGTGCCACCCCGGGGACGAGGGGTTCGTCGTGATCGACATCTCCGACAAGGCGAACCCGCGCGAGGTCGCCTTCGTCGGGGACGAGCCGACCAACGGCAACGTCCGCGACGGCGCCCACAACACGACGCTCGACTGGCCGCACGTCTACGTCGACCAGTTCTCGTCGACCTACAACCGGTTCGACATCTTCGACATCCGGCAGCTGATCGCCAATCCGGCCCAGCCGAAGCCGATCGGCACGCTCCCCGCCCGCGGCCAGGGCTCCCATGACCTCCAGGTCGACCACCGCCCCGACGGCAAGGTGTTCGCCTACTCGGCCTCCATCGGCTTCACCGATGTGCTCGACGTCAGCGACCCGACCCAACCGAAGTTCGTCCAGCGCTTCACCGCCTCCGAGCACGGCGTGGGGATCTCCCACGGCCTGGAGCCGAACTTCGACCGGACCCTGGCGATCGAGTCCGACGAGTTCGGCGGCGGCTCCGGCCTGCCCGGCTGCGGCGGCGGCGACGTGAGCGGACCGATCCCCGCCGGCGCGGCCAGCGTGACCTCGCCAGGTGCGCTGCACTTCCTCGACCTCGAGAAGGAAGGCCCGAAGGCCGGCCAGTTCAAGGAGCTTCCGGGCCAGCAGAACCTTTCGGGCGAGCAGAACATCAGCCAGCGTGGCACCTTCAACCTCGCCCCGCAGCAGAACAACGACCGCTCGAACGGGTGCACGGCGCACGTCTTCTGGCAGGCGCCCGACGAGAACCGCCTGACCGTCGCGTGGTACGGCCGCGGGACGCGGATCGTCGACTTCAGCGATGCGGACAAGCCCGTCGAGCTCGGCTTCTTCATCCCGAAGAACGGCGAGACCTGGTCGGCCAAGGCGCACAAGGGCTTCATCTTCACGGGCGACACCGTCCGCGGCATGGACGTCCTCGAGTACACGGGTGAGAACTGCTCCCGCTGGCCGACGACGTCGGGCGCCGCCGAGGTCCAGCGTGACCGCTACCAGGGCGCCAGCGCGCCCGCGGCCGGTGACGCGCCGAAGTCCACGCCGCCGCGGCCTGGTCTTCCTGGAGAGGCGGGCTGCAGCCGCCCGGCGCGGACCGGCGGCTCGGAGCAGTGCACGGACAACGATCCGCAGCCGACGCTCCCGGACGCTCCGGGCAGCGGCGGCCAGGGCGGCACGTCGTGCAACCCCAGCGGCGGCCAGGGCCAGCAGGGCGGCGGACAGCAGGGGCAGGGCCAGCAGCAGGGCCAGCAGCCGCAGCAGGGCCAGCAGCCGACGGCCTGCCAGTCGAACGCCGGGTTCTCCCGCGCGACGGCTCGCGGGAGGGGGCGCAACGGCGGCCTGACGTTCGACTTCGCCCGCGCGGCGAACCAGCCCGTGACGGTGGACGTGTTCCGCCAGTCGCGCGGCCGGAGGATCACGGGAGAGAAGCTGGTCAAGCGGTTCACCGGCAAGACCGGGCCGTTCACCTGGAACGGGCGCGACAGCCGCGGCCGCAAGCTGTCCGACGGCTTCTACTTCGCCCGCTTCCGCACGAGGGGGACGAACGGGCAGGTCGACACGGTCCGCGTCACGCTCGGCCGCTCCAAGGGCCGCTTCGGCCCGCGGCGCGCGTTCTTCGGGCGCGACTCGTGCGGGACGCTCGCGAAGTTCAAGCTCTCGCGCCCGGTGTTCGGTGGCACCAGGTCCACGCCGCTCGGGATCGCCTACAAGCTCAACCAGCCCGCGCGCGTGCAGGTCACGGTGACCAACCGCCGCGAGCGCGTGGTCCGTCGCTTCGCCGCTCGCGACGTCGCGGCGAGCAGGACCCAGCGGCTGACGTTGTCCCCCCGCGGGCTGGAGCGCGGCGAGTACCGGGTGAAGATCTCCGTCACCCGCAACGGCTCCACCAGGACCACGACGCTGACGTCCACCCGGCTCTAGCGGTGCCGGTCGTGTCCGGCGGCTCCGGCCGCCGGGGACGACCGCGCGCGTAGGCTGGGGCCCGAGATGCGCCGGGGCCCGCGCCGCAACCACCGCACGTCGCGCCTGCGAC
>JALYMV010000152.1 GCA_030773575.1 Actinomycetota bacterium | reverse complement strand
CTTCACCGGCCGCCGCCTCGACGCCGCGGCCGCCGCGGCGCTGGGTCTGCTCACCCGCGTCGCGCCGGCCGACGAGGCGGAGGCCGCCGCACTCGAGCTGGCCGCCGAGGTGGCCGCCAATCCGCCCGAAGGCGTCCGGCGGATCAAGGCGCTCTTCCGCGAACTGGGCGACGACGCGGCGCGCGTCGCGCGCGAGAACGCCGTGCTCGACGAGTTCCAGGCGCACGGCGCCGGGCTGCCCCAGGGGCGGAGCTAGCCTTGACGCGTGGCCGTCTGCATCGCATCCGACCTTTCGAAGGACATGGCCGGGGAGCCCCTGCTCCGCGGCGTCTCCTTCAAGCTCGAGCGGCGTGAGCGGCTGACCCTCTCGGGCCGCAACGGCTCAGGCAAGACGACGCTCCTGCGGATGCTCTCCGGGGAGACCTCGATCGACGGCGGGGAGCTCGTCTTCGCGAAGGGGACGCGGATCGCGCTGCACGACCAGCGCCCGCCGCGCGGGGCACCGACCGCCGAAGGCGGTTGGTCCGGCGCGATGACGCTGCGCGACTACGTCCTCACGGGCTGCGCCGAGCTCCTGGGCATCGAGGCCGAGCTCGCGCGCCTCGAGGAGCGCATGGCCGGCGGCAATTACGAGGAGTCCACGCTCGATGCCTACGCCCGCGCGCAGGGCACCCTCGAGCACGCCGGCGGCTACGGCTGGCGCGACCAGGTCACGAGCAGCCTCCACGGGCTCGGCTTTCGCGACGGAGACCTCGAGCGCGACCTCGGGACCTTCTCCGGCGGCGAGCTCACCCGTGCATCGCTCGCCCGGGCGCTGGCCGGCGACCCGGACCTCCTGCTCCTCGACGAGCCGACCAACCACCTCGACATCGCCTCGCTCGAGTGGCTCGAGCAGCGGCTGCAGACCCTCGACGCCGCCGTCGTCCTCGTCGCCCACGACCGCTGGTTCCTCGAGGCGGTCGGTACCGCGGTGCTCGAGCTCGAGGGCGGCCGCGGGCGCTTCTTCCCCGGCACCTGGCACGCCTGGCGCAAGGAGCAGGCCCAGCGCGAGCTCGCCCTCGGGCGCGCGATCGACAAGCAGCAGGCCGAGATCGCGCGCCTGGAGCGCTTCGTCACCCGCTTTCGCGCCGGCACCCGCGCGCGGCAGGCACAGGCCCGCCAGAAGCGGCTCGACAAGGTCGAGCGCATCGAGCGCGACCGGGCGGACGGCGAGGCCCTCGGCTTCGCCTTCAAGCCGCCCGAGCGCTCCGGTCGGGTGATCTTCGAGCTCGAGGACGGGACCCTGCGCATCGGCGAGCGCACGCTGCTCGAGGGGGCGGAGATGTGGCTCGAGCGCGGCGAGCACGTCTCGCTGATCGGGCCGAACGGGTCGGGGAAGACCACGCTGATCTCCGCGCTCACCGGCGAGCGGCCGTTCGACGGCGGCAAGCTGCGCCAGGGCCACAACATCAAGCTCGGCGTGCTCTCCCAGCACGCCGAGAAGCTCGACTCGACCGCCAAGGTGGTCGAGGCCTGCCAGCGGGCCACGGGCCTGACGCCCGGCAAGGCCCGGGCGCTGCTGGGCCGCTTCCTGTTCTCCGGCGAGGCGGCCGAGAAGCCGGTCGACGGGCTCTCGGGCGGCGAGCGCCAGCGGCTCTCGCTGGCCATCCTCGTCCACTCCGGCGCCAACGTGCTGATCCTCGACGAGCCGACGAACCACCTCGACATCGAGAGCCGCGAGGCGCTCGAGGACGCGCTGCAGGCCTTCCAGGGCACGCTGCTGCTCATCACGCACGACCGGGCGCTGCTCGACGCGGTCGGGACCCGGACGATCTCCTTCGAGGACCGCAGCCTGCGCTCCTACGAGGGCGGCTGGGCGGAGTACGTCCGCGTCCGCGAGGAGCGCGCGGCCGACGAGCGTGCGGCCAAGCAGGCCAAGCCCGCCAAGGCCGCGAAGCCGGCCAAGGCCGCGGCGAGCGCCCGCAACGGCGACGGCGGCGGCAACGGCGCGAAGCCCACGGCGCCGTCGAAGAACCAGCGCAAGCGGGCCGAGCGGCTCGAAGCGGAGATCGAGCGCGCCGAGGCCGAGCTGGCGGCGCTCGAGGAGGAGCTCGCCGACCCCTCGGCCTGGAACGACCCGCGGACCTCGGCGAAGTCGACGCAGCGCCACGAGGCGGCCAAGCAGCGCGTGGAGGAGCTCTACGCGCAGCTCGAGGCCGTCGCGAGCTAGGGGCCCTGCCGAAAAAGTCCCGCACCGCCCGCGCCGCGATCGAGTGTGCGGTTCGACCCGATATACGGGCTCAGATGCACACTCGGCGTCGAGGACAGCGCGTTCGAAGCCTGCGCCGGACAAGCGGCCGGAGGTGACACGACCGGCGGAACCGGCCACGCGTGGCACCTGAGGCCGCCCTCGCCGGCCTCACGTGACACGTGCGACGCGCGCCGGTTCCCGAGTCACCTGAGGCCGGGCAGCGCGGACCGACCGCCTCCCTCACCAGCCGCAGTTCGCCGTTCGAGGCCCCGTCCGCCCGGCCGCTACCTCTTCCGCCGCACCACCCGCGAGCGCGCCAGTTCGCGACCCTCCACGTCGAGCGCCCGGACGGCGAAGAACGGCCCGGCCGAGTCGACCAGGACGCCCGTCTCGAACCCGGTCCGCGGCGTCGTGGACACGGCTGCCAGCGAGTCGCGGCTCGTTCCGGCGAGGATCTCCCAGCGCGCGATCTCCGTGGCGCCGTTCTGGCTCGCGTAGACCGCCGTGACCCGCTCGTTGCGCGTCACCGCGGCGATGGAGGCCCGGGTGCGCGGCCGCCCGACCCACGGCAGGCGCGAGGCCCGGTAGTGGTCGTTGGCGGGGGAGAGCCGGCCGTCGAAGAGCAGCCGGCCGTCCGCGGTGTACTCCGAGAAGTACCGCTGCGGCCCCCAGCCGATGAACACGTTGCCGTTGGGCAGCGTCTGGAAGGAGCCCTGGTTGGCGGAGAGCAGGTCGCGCGGATGCTCGTACTCCTTGACCATCCGGACCGTCCGCGCCCGCTCGTCGAGCGCGAGCACGAGCCCGCGGGACCGCTTGCGGACCGGCGGCGCGGCGCTGTTGTCGAACAGCGAGATCGTCCCATCCGCGCGGCGCTCGGCGTCGTGCTGCCAGGCGAAGCGGGTGTCGCGATCGCCCTCGAAGGAGCTCTTCTTGCCGCCGAGGCGCCAGATGACGCGGCCTGTGCGGCGGTCGATCTTGTAGATCGCCCATGTATGGCGGGCGGAGACGAGGA
>JALYMV010000151.1 GCA_030773575.1 Actinomycetota bacterium | reverse complement strand
GGCGGTTGAGGTCCTCCACGTCGATGCGGCGACTGGCGATCATCAACCTCCCGTCCGTTCCGCCGTTCCACCAGTCGTCGACCAGCCGGTCGCGCGCGTCGGCCTCGCGATGCGCCACCGTGATGCGACCGTGGCAGTCGTAGAGCTCCAGCGCCTCGTCGACGCGGCCGAACCTGAGGTGGTCGAGCGCTTCTCGCTCCCACTCGTTGACCTGGCGCCGGTTCTCGCGCAGGTGGATCGCATGCGGCTTTCGCGCCAGCGCGCGGAACGCGCCACCCGCCTCGAGCTCGGGAAGCTGGCGGTCGTCGCCGACGAGGACCAGCTTCGCCCCGGCGCTGGTCACGTGCTCGGCGAGTCGCGCGAGCTGCCGCGTTCCGAGCATCCCCGCCTCGTCGATCACGACCACGGCACCACGTGGCAGCGCTTCCCTCTCGAGCCGGCCGAGCAGCGCCTGCACGCTGGTACTCGGGATGCCCGCCCGGCGCTCGAGCTCGCTCGCGGCACGTCGTGCGACAGCGGCGCCGACCACCGTGGAGCCAGAGGCCTCCCACGCCTCCCGGGCTGCGGCGAGAGCGAACGTCTTGCCAGTCCCTGCGCGGCCGACGACCACGGCGACCCCCTCGTCGCCGAGGAGTAGCCGGCCGACCATCTCCGCCTGCTCCGCTGCCAGCGTCGGGCGCGCCGCGAGCGCGGACCTGACGGCGCGCCGCTGACGCGGGCCACCGACCGGGTGGCAGTACTCCGCCGCGACGTCGAGCAGCCGTCGCTCGACGGCGAGCAGTTCCGGGGTGCTGAAGCGCTGCTCCTCGCGCGCGAGCGGGATCGTGCGTCCGTCGCGGCGCCGGAACGAGCGCTCGACCTGCTCGGCCTCGACCCCGATCAGCGGGACGACGTGGTTAGACGCCAGGAACCGATCGGCGAGCAGCTCGACGTGTGCCGCCGTCGGGACCGCGCCCGCCGGCAGCCTGTCGCACAGCTCGCGCACGACGTCCTGGCGAGCGAAGCTCGAGCGGCTCTTCGTCAGGCCGTCGGATCCAGCGAGATCCGCGCTCAGCTGCTCCCAGTCCCCGGGTTCAAGCTCCGGCGCGGCGCGGGAAGTCAGCGTCCGCTCCATGTCCTCCACCCCCCAGCCCAGCCCCTCGGCCCGGGCCCGCCACTCCGACCGCAGCTGCGACGGGTCCACCGAGCGGTCCTTGCGCCTGCGGGTCCCCAGCGCCGCCGCCTCGGCGGCCCGAGCCCCCGCGGTGCCACGCTCCTCCGGCGCGCCCTGGATCTCAGCGCGGCGCCGGCTGAACGCGCGGATCACGTCACTCGGAACGCCCTCGACCTCTGCCAGACCGGCGCGCGGTTCCGTCCAGCCGACACCGAGGCCGCGTGACAGCTCGCCACGCAGCACGGCCTGGTAGATCCGGCCGGCGGTCATCTTGTGCTCGAACAGGCGGCGGCCGTCGAGCGCCGACCAGCGGTCGTCGGCTTCGCGGGCGAGGTTCGCGACCACGACATGCGTGTGCAGCTGGGGGTCTCCGGCCCGCGAGGTGCGGTGGCGGAACGCCGCGGCCACGAAGCCCTCCGCCGGCAGGATCGTCAGCCCGCCGCGCCCCCGGCGGACGGCCGCCGCGGACCGCTCGAGGTATCCGAGCGCCTCGCGGGCGGCACGGTCGTGTGCGGTCCTCACGACGGCGCTGGTGGCGTCGTCGCCGAGCCCGTAGAGGATCGAGACGCTCTTGGGCGCCGAGAACGTCAGGTCGAACGCGGCCACCTTGAGCACCCCGGAGGTGTCCCTGATCGGCTCTCCTGTCACGGGGTGCGAGGCCGCGAAGAGCCTGCGCAACTGGCCGGCATCGACCTCGCCACGCAGCCCGAGCAGCCCGGCGCCGGAGCCCGTCCACCGGCCGCGCGCCTCGGACTGATTCACGTAGTAGTCCTCGGCGCCGGTCGCCAGGCTGGCAGCGGCGTCGACGCGAGCGTGCGCCTGCTCGGAGTAGTAGCGGTCCTGCCCGGGAGCGAGCTTCGAGATCGAGAGCATCCACTCCTGATGACGGACACTTTCCCCGAGCTGGCTGTTGATTTGGCGCATCTGCACCCGTGGTGCACGGGTGTGTTCGGTCGTCTTGGAGCTTGCTCCCCCTTGGCTGCTCGCCTTGCGGCTTGGTCGCCTTGCGGCTTCGTCACTTTGGGCCTTGCTCGGCTTGGCCTTGGTCGCCTTGCAGCTTGCTCACTCGTGTTGGGGCTTGCTCGCCTTGAGGTGTGACATCGGTGCCCAGAGGACCGCTATATCAGCGAAGGGTGTTATCCTGGTTCAGCGATGGCTGATACCGCCCCCCTTCCCGCGCCGTTCGCGCTGCCTCATCCGTTGACGGAGCCGGGCCTGCTGGCGAAGTACTTCCAGGTGCTCTCCGACGCGACTCGCCTTCGTGTCCTGGAGCTTCTCCGGGACCGGGGCGAGCTCTCGGTGAGCGAGCTCGTGGCCGCGCTCGGGCAGTCGCAGTCGAAGGTCTCCAACCACCTCGCCTGCCTGCGCTGGTGTGGATTCGTGCACACGCGTCGCGAGCACCCGAGCGTGCTGTATCGCGTTGCCGACGAGCGGGTGCTCGAAGTGCTGGCGCTCGGGCGCGCCCTCCTGGCCGACAACGTCGAGCACGTCTCGGCCTGCGGCGTGGTCGGAAAGGGCTGCTGATGACGTCGAGCGAGAAGCGGGGCGATGAGCCGCGGACGGGGCTCGCCGCCGGGGTGTTCTCCACCGGGATGCTGGCGATGGTCGTCGTCTGCTGCGGCGGCCACGCGCTCCTGCTGGGCGCCCTGGGCGGGCTGGCGTTCGGCAGCGTGCTCGGTATCGGGGGCGGCGTGCTGGCGGCCGTCGTGCTCGTCGCCGCCGTGCTCATCATCCGTCGCCGCCGCGCAGCAGCCTGCGCGTTTCCTCCGAACCAGAGGTCGTCGTCGTGAGCCTCGAGCTCGAGATCAGCGGGATGACCTGCGAGACCTGCGCGCGTCATGTGAGCGATGCCCTCCTACGGGCGGGCGCCGCCGACGCACAGGTGGACTGGCGTGCGGGCCGGGCGACGGTGGAGCCCAACGGGACCTCGAAGGCCGAGCTTGCGTCGGCGCTGGACGCGACCGCGTACGGCGTGCTGCGGATCGTCGATCCGCGCTCCCCCGGCCGGCGGATCGACTACTCCGCGCTTCCGCGCATCACCTTCACCAATCCGACCGTCGCCTCCGCCGGCCTGACCGAGGCCCAAGCGCAGGAGCAGGGCCTGGGCTGCGAATCTCGCACGCTCGAGCTGGAGCACGTGCCGCGGGCGATCGTCAGCCGCAACGTCCGCGGCCTGGTCAAGCTCCTAGCCGAGCGCGACAGCGGCCGGATCGTCGGCGTGCACATCGTCGGCGACGGGGCGGGAGACGTGATCCTCGCCGGCAGCCTGGCCATCCAGACCGGCATGACCGTCGATCAGCTGGCTGCGGGCTGGAACCCCTACCTGACGCTCGCCGAGGGCCTGTACCTGGCCGCCCAATCCTTCCATCGCGACCCCAGCAAGCTCTCGTGCTGCGCCGCGTGATGCGCCGCAACCTGCTCATCGGACTTGCCGTCCTCGTCGCGCTGGTGGCGTCGGTGGCCGCCATCTCCGCCGGCAAGGCAACCGACCAGGCCGGCCGTCCGCAGGTGGCATTGGCGCGGCCCGCCGACGGCCAGAGCGTCAGGGAGAGCGATGGTGAGCCGGGCTCGACGATCGCCCCGTTCAGCGCGCGCGACGTAGACGGCCGCCGGGTGCAGGTGGGCGCCGGCAAGCCGGGCGCGCTGTTCTTCTTCGCCGGCTGGTGCGGCTCCTGCCAGATCGAGGCCAGAGCGCTCGGCCGGGTGCAGGCCGAGCTCGGCTCGCGGGTGGCCATCACCGCTGTCAGTCCGGACCCCAGCGACTCGCTGGCGGCCATCCGGCTTTTCCGGCGCAACTCCGGGGGCCCGAGCTACCCGTTCGTCTGGGACTCGGCCGGTGCGCTGGGCAGGCAGTACGCCGTTCGTGCGCTCGACACGACCATCGTCTTCGACAAAGCCGGCAACGTCGTGTTCCGCGACGCTGCCGTCACCGACGTCGACACGTTGCGCGCAGCGTTCCGAAAGGCCGGGGTGCGGTGAGTACCGCGATCAGCCTGGCCTTCGGGGCAGGGCTGCTCGCCACGGTCAACCCCTGCGGCTTCGCGCTGCTCCCGGGTTTTCTCTCCTTCTACCTCGGCGCCGAGGACACCGAGCGCGCGACCGCCGGCGCGGTGGTTCGCGCCCGCCAGGGCTTCGCCGTCGGCTTGGTCTTGAGCGCAGCGTTCAGCGGCGTGTTCGTCGTGGTCGGTCTCGTGGTGACCGCCGGACTGCGCTCGGTGCTCGAAGCGCTGCCGTGGGTGGCGTTCGGCGTCGGCCTCCTGCTCATCGCCCTGGGCGGCGTGATGCTCGCCGGCCGCCGGGTCTCGCTGCTGTCGGCCGTGCGCCTGCAGCCCGACCTCGAGCAGCGCACGGGCTACTCGCGGGTGGCTGCCTTCGGCGTCGCCTACGCGCTGGCCTCGCTGTCGTGCACCCTGGCGATCTTCCTCGTCGTCGTCGGCCAGGCGCTCACCGTGTCCGGCGTGGTGGAGACCTTGGCTGTCTTCGGCGCCTACGCGGCGGGGAGCGCATCCGTGCTGCTCGCGCTCTCGATCTCCGCAGCGCTGGCCAAGGGCACGCTCGCGCGCGCCCTGCGGCGACTGACGCCAGTCGTCAACCGCCTCGCCGGCGCGCTGCTGCTGGCCTCCGGCATCTACCTGGTCGCCTACTGGCTGCCCGCGCTCGGCGACGGCTCCCCGAACGCCACCGGCACCGTCGCCCGCCGCAGCGAACAGGTCTCCTCGGCGTTGGCCGACTTCTTCGCCGCGCACACCGGGCTGTTCGCAGCCGCGCTCGGCGCCCTGCTCGCCCTCGGGGCGGCGCTCGCCCTCCAGCGCTGGACTTCACAACGCCAACCGAGCGCCGAGCGGACGCGATGAGCGCCGCCCGCTACGGCGCCGTGGTCATGGGAGCCGGCCCGGCCGGGGAGGTCGCCGTCTCGCGGCTGGCCGGTCAGGGACTGAAGGTCGCCCTGGTCGAGCGCGAGCTGGTCGGCGGCGAGTGCGGTTACTGGGCCTGCATCCCCTCGAAGACGCTCGTCCGCCCACCGGAGATCCACGCCGAAGCCGCGCGCGCAGCCGGCGTCGACGCCCCCGAGCTCGACTGGCCCAGGCTCGCGGCGTACCGCGACCAGATGATCCGCCACCTCGACGACTCCAAGCAGGTGCAGGGCTACCGCGACGACGGCGTCGACGTCTTCAAGGGTGTCGCCCAGATCATCGGGCCCGGCCGAGTCGAGGTCGACGGCCGGACGCTGGAGACCAACCGGATCGTCGTTGCCACCGGCAGCGACGCGCGGATCCCGCCGATCGACGGGCTGGAGCAGGCGGGGTATTGGACCAACCGCGAGGCAACCACGCTGAGTGAGATCCCCGAGAGCATCGTCATCCTCGGCGGCGGGCCGGTCGGGGTAGAGCTCGGCCAGTTCCTGCGTCGCTTCGGCGCCCGGGTGACGATCGTCGACCACGGCGAGCGGCTGCTCTCCCGCGAGGATCCGCCCGTCGGCGAGCGGATCGGCCGAACCCTGCGCGAGGAGGGGATCGACCTGCGCCTCGGCGTCCAGGCGACCGCGGTCGAACGGCGCGACGGTCATCGCGTCGTCCACCTGGATGACGGTGCAGAGGTCAGTGGTCAAGAGCTGCTGGTCGCCACCGGGCGTGCTCCGCGCGTCAACGACATCGGTTTGGAGCGCCTCGGGATCGAACCTGACCCGACCGGCCTCAAGGTTGATGAGCGCTGCCGCGCCGCCGGCGGCGTGTGGGCCGTCGGGGACGTCACCGGCGTCATGCCGTTCACGCACGTCGGCATGTACCAGGGGCGGATCGTTGCCGCCGACGTCGCCGGGAAGCAGCCGCGGGCCGACTACACCGCCATCCCGCGCGTCGTCTTCTCCGACCCCGAAGTCGCCGCAGTCGGTCTCACCGAGGCCCAGGCCCACGAGCAGGGCATCGAACCCACCACCGCTCGCGTCGCGCTCGCGGAGTCCATCGCCCGACCGTGGACCTACGAGGAGAACCCCGGCGGCGAGCTGGGGCTGCTCGCCGACCGCGAGCGCCAGGTGCTCATCGGCGCCTGGGCGGTCGGCCCGATGGCCGGCGAGTGGATCCACTACGCCGCGCTGGCAATCAAGACGGCCACTCCGCTGGCGGTGCTGCGCGACACCGTCGCGCAATTCCCGACCTTCACCGAGGCCTACCTGACCGGGGTCGAGCAGCTCGACCGGGCCGACGGATGAGCGGCGTGCCCGCAAGCGAGATGGACGCCGGTCGCCCTAAAGGCCCACATGCCAAGCGGACGGTCCGACGCCGTCGCAGCCGCTGGCATCCCTAGTAGACCCGCGCAGGCGGCCAGCAGAGGCAGCATCCATCGCGAAGCGAACGTCACGGTCGGCCAACAAGGCAGCGCCGGGATCGACGTCCGCGCCGTCGACGCGCACCCTCGGCTCGACCTTCTCCCCGTCGCCGATCTCCGGCCGGCGAAGCGGAAGTCCGAGCGGCGGCGCCTTGGCGCGGGATCAGCGGTGGGGAGCGGTGCCCGGCGTTCCGGTCACCAGCTCGAGCAGGCTCTGGTGGTCCTCGTGGCAGGCCGGGCACCCCTCGAGGTGGGCGCGCATCCCCGGCGTCTGCGCGTCGGCGTCGGCGCCCGAGACCTGGAGGTCGACGTACCGGTCGAGCAGCTCGAAGCACTGCTCGCAGGTCACCTCGGGCCCGACCGGGCCGAGCACCCGAGCCACCAGACCGGTCAGCTTCGGCTGGTCGTGTCGATCATGCGAGCTCACGTCACTCGCCTCCCTCCGCGGCTCTTTGGGTTTCGATGGCGAAGCCGCCGCCGGCGAGCTCCGCGCGGAGCTTGCGGCGGGCGTCGTGCAGTGTCTTGTACAGCGCCCCGCGTGTGGTCCCGAGCCGCTCGGCCAGGACGTCGACCGGCACGCCGTCGATGGCCAGCGCGACCAGCACGTTGCGCTGGTGGGCGGTGAGCCGGTCGGCGATCGCCGTGCGCAGCGCGCCGAGCAGCTCGTTGCCCTCGACCGCCGCCTGCGGCGCGAGCGCGCGGTCGGCGACGAGCTCCCACGCGTCGGGCTCGAGCGGCACCTCGCGGTCGCGCCACGCACGGCGGCGCACCTTCACCGACGCCTCGAGCAGCGCGAACTTGTACGCCCAGGTCGTGAACCGGCTGTCGCCGCGGTACTGGTCGCGCTTGGCCAGCACCGCCATCAGGGCGTCGTCGGCCGCCTGCATCGCCAGGTCGTCGAGCTCGTCGCCGCGCGCCTGGGCGAGCGCCGTGCGGCGCCGGACGATCTCGAAGCGCGCGGCGCGCAGCAGCAGGTCATGCAGCCGGGCGACCGCCTCGTCACGCTGGCGGCCCTCGCCGTCGAGCGCCGCCAGCCACGCGCTCGACTCCGCGTCGAGTGTGCGGCTGGCGGCGACCGGCGCTCCGGGCTGCGGGGGACCCATCGGCCGGACGGTACACACCCCGCGCGGGATCATGCCGTCGTCTCCCAGTCCGGGTCCAGCGGAGCGAAGATCCGTGCCGCCAGAGCCGGAGGGCACCCGGCGTCGACCAGCTCGAGCACCGTGTGCAGGTCGAAGCGCGGATCGGCGGCAAGCCGGGCGGCGAGCGCCGCATCGAAGCCGGCCGCCGTCAGCGTGCGCTCACGCCAGCCCGCGAACGGCCGCGGCGCGGCGTGGGCCTTGTGCCGGATGTCCCTGCCCATGTCCGGTTCGCGTCGCAGCCCGCGGCGTTCTTACGGCTCGGCTCAGTAGCCGTAGCCGCCGCCCGGCGAAGCGGGCGCCGAAGGCTGGGGCTCGGGCTCAGTCTCGGTCTCGGTCTCGCCGCCCACGGTCAGCGTGCCGCTCATCCCGAAGCCCCGGTGGTCGTCCACGGGGCAGTACCACGTGTACCGGCCCGGCTTCAGCTTGGCGGTCAGTGTGGCGGACTTGCCGGGCATGATCGTCTCGGTCGACGGTGTCCCCTTCGTCTCGATCGCCAGGGCGTGGGCCGTCTTCCCGCCGTTGGTCACCTTGATCGCGACCTCGCCGGCCTGCGCCACCTGCGCCTTGGCCGGGTTGAGCGCGAAGTCGGTTTCGGTGACCGTGAGCTGCCCGGCGGCGCCACCGGTCGCCGGCTGCGGCTGCGACTGTTCGTCGC
>JALYMV010000150.1 GCA_030773575.1 Actinomycetota bacterium | reverse complement strand
CCCGGCGACCGCGCCCCGGTCGGCCGGCGGGATCGGGCGGTCCTCGGCGGATGCGGGAGCCGGCTTCTCCTCGATCGTCCCGAGCGCGGTGGCACCCGCCGCGACCGGCACCCGCAGGCGCGGGGCGTCGTCCAGGCGCAGCGTGTTCGTGGCCTCCGTGTCGTCCGAGTAGCCCTCCGGCGTCAGGCCCGCGTTCGCGGACATGAGCGCCAGGCCGAGGCGATGGCCCGCAGGCAGGACGTAGTCCGTCGGCAGCATCCCGAACCGCGCGCGCCAGGCCGCCCCGGTGGCCGGGAAGGGCTGGTTGACGCGCTCGGAGTCGCGCATGCGCGAGTTGAGCGCGCCCCGCACGATCCTCCTGCGCGCCCCCTTGGGATCCTCGGCGAAGAGGACCGCCTGGACGTGGGTCGACTCGCGGTCGGTCGAGAGGGGGAGGTCGAGCTCGACCTCGTCGACGATCCGCACCGCCTCGGCGAGCGGCTCCGTCGTCAGGACGATGCCGGCGTCACCGTCGGAGTTCCCGAGCACCTCGGATTCGTCGAGCAGCGGGTTGGTGTCCTTCCACTTCGCCGCCTTGTCGCGCAGCGTCAGGCGCCCGAAGCCGCCCGGCCCGGCGCCCAGGTCGACGCGGACGGCCCGCGTCTCGGGGGGCGGCCAGGCCGCCGACTGCGTGCGCTTGCGGGTGCCGACGTCCATCGAGTCGGCCGCCGGCAGCTTCTCGACGCCCGTGTCGAGCCCGAGCAGCTCGTGGTCGAACCACGCGTGCCGGACGTCCATGGCGTCGGGGAGGCGGTTGGTGCCGTGGCCCTGGAGGCCCATCACGAAGCGCTTGAGCAGGCCGGGGCGCAGGCCCTGCCACATGCGCAGGGAGTTGTGCGGGAGGACGTTGCCGTCGGTCCAGCTGCCCTCGATCATCACGCTGGCCTGGATGTCGCCGGCGCGCGTCCGGTAGTCGCGCTGGTCCCAGAAGCCGTCGTAGGTCGGGTCGCGCTCGTAGGCGCGGGTGTTGTGCTCGATCGTCTCGCACGGGCGGACGGAGTCGGCGAGCGCCTGGCCGCTGCCCGGGTCCGGCAGCCCGAAGTTGAAGCCCAAGTCGAAGAGGTTCGGCGTCCCGCCGAAGCCCGAGTTGATGCGGACGCCGTTGTAGTGGGCGTAGTCGTACCAGCGGTCGATGGCGACCTGCGGCACGATGGTCTTGAGCGCCGGCGGCCCGGCGACGGCGGCCGCGAACTGCGTCGTACCGTCGTAGGAGCCGCCGATCATCCCGACCCGGCCGTTGGCCCAGTCGCGGCCCGCGAGCCACTCCACGACCTCGGCGCCCGTCTCGACGTCGCGCGCGCCGCCGTAGTCGTAGCAGCCCTCCGACTTGCCCGTGCCGACGACGTGGACCCACGCGCGGGCGTAGCCCCGGGGCACGAAGTAGCTCTGGGTGGAGTTGCCGAGGGGCTCCTCGCCGGGCAGCTGGGACAAGAGCAGGTGGTAGGGCGAGTAGGTGAGGATGATCGGCACCTCGACGCCCTTGGGAACGACGGGCCGCCGCACCCAGCCGTAGAGGTCGCCGTGGGCGCTGGGGATCCGGAACTCCTCGAGCACCGACTGCTTGTAGACGGGCTGGGACTGCCCCTTGGCGGTGGCGTACTCCGGCTCCTGCGCCCGGGCGGGCGCGGAGGCGAGGAGCAGGAGCAGGAGAAGCGCGGCCACGACGGCGGGGAGACGGGTCATGCCCGCTGCAACGCCCGGCGCACCGGAAACTGGCGGTGCGGGTCCGGGTCAGGCCCCGCCCGCGGTGATCACCAGCTTCCCGAACTCATCGCCCGCCGCCATCCGGGCGAAGGCGTCGCGAGCCTCGGCGAGGGGGCGCTCGGAGTCGATGAGGGGGCGGATGCCGGTGACCGCGAGGAAGCGCATGAGCCGCTCGAGCTCGTCGCGCGTGCCCATCGTCGCGCCGATGACCGACAGCTCGCGGAAGAACAGCCGCTGGAGGTCGGCGCCCGGGTTCGGGCCGCTCGTCGAGCCGGCGACGACGATCCGCCCGCCCTCGGCCAGGGAACGCATCGAGTGCTTCCACGTCGCCTCGCCGACCGTCTCGATCACGACGTCGACGCGGTTGGGGACGCGTTCGCCGCTCAGCAGGGTGACGTGGGCGCCGAGCGCGCGGGCCTGCTCGAGACGGGCCTC
>JALYMV010000149.1 GCA_030773575.1 Actinomycetota bacterium | reverse complement strand
CCCGGGACGTTGAGCACGGCGGTGCTGACCGCGGGATCGGTCCCCATGAGCATCGTCCCGTAGATGCCGCCCAGGCTCTGGGCGTAGTAGGTGACGCCGGTGCGGCGCAGATCCTCCGAGCCGTCGCCGTCGACGTCGACCCCCCGGCCGATCGCCCGCACGAGCGCCATGTTGTCCAGGGCGGTCTGGCGCAGGCCGTCGCGCAGGCCGACGCTGGCGAGCGGGTGCGGCTGGCCGGGCGCGCGGACGCCCTCCTGGTTGGTGATGGTGCCGTCGCCGTCGAAGTCGCGCCCTCGGCCGAAGCCCGAGAAGGTCTGCGAGCCGGCCGCCGTGTCGACCTGGGTCTGGGTCCTCGGGCCGAACGCATGGCCGGCCGGGTCGATCGCCATCGTGGCGAGCCCGCGCTGGGCGTTCTCGTCGGCGGCGAGGAAGACGTCGTACTTCGAGCGGGTGATGCCGGGTCCGAAGATGGCCACGGGCCAGCCGCCGGGCGGCTTCGTGCCCCGGGGCAGGATGAGCGTGAAGCCGACCGCCTCCGAGCCCGTCACCCGGGGCGCGCCCGAGCGGGTCGGCACCTGCCCGATGACCCGTTCGCCGGTCAGCCACGACGGCGAGCGGAAGTGCCCGAAGGCGTAGCTGCCGGCGCCGAGGCGGGAGGGATCGAACACGTCCTCGGCGACCAGCCCGCCCTTGCCCGTGTCGTTGATGCGCCGGACCCGGACGATCGACTGCGCCGCAAAGACGGTCCGCCGCCCGCCCTCGGCCAGGAGGTTCAGGCCGCGCGAGGCGGGCGGGATGCCGGCGGCGTCGTAGGCGCTGCCGTCGTCGAGCTGCGCGCGCATCTTGGCCAGGTTCGCGGTCGCGCTCATGGTCGTGAACGTCGTCTCGGCGCCCTCGCCGCTCAGGGCCGGGGTCACCACCAGCCGGTACTCCGTGCCCTCCGCGAGCTGGCTGACCGGCTGCCCGAAGAGCGTGTTGCGCGCCGGGCTGAAGACCAGGCGGCCGAGCCCGATCCGCGGACCGCCGGCCACCGCCTGCAGGTAGACCGTCTCCGGCGTCACCTTGCGCACGTCGATCGGCCGGCCGAAGCCGACACTCACCCTCGGGTCGAGGTCGAAGCCGTCGAGCTCGTTGAGCAGCCGGATCTCGTTGCAGTCCGAGGGCCGGGCGCCGCAGTCGGGCAGCGGGAGGTTCACCCGCTTGCCGGTCAGCTGGGCGCCGTCGGCGACGGTCAGCCGGTCGGAGGGAAACAGGGTGGGCGCGGCGGCGTGCGCGGGCGCCGCGCCGAAGGCGAGCGCCAGGGCCGCCGCGGTGAGGGAGAGCCGCGATCGCATGGAGCAGAGAGCTTGGTGGGCGATGGCCGGGCCGTCAACGTGGAACCGTCAGGCGGCGGCCCGTCGTGGCGCATCCGCTCAACCGGTCGCGCAAGTATGACAAACCGGTTACATTACCCGTCTCAAACAGATCCCATGCACCGGATTGCATGGGGCCCCATCGCTCGAGCGAGGATCATGCGCAACTTCTTCCGTGTCGTTCTCCTGGCCGCCCTGGCCGGGTTCGCCGTCCCCGCCGCCGCCCTCGCCGACCATCCCGGGCAGCCGCCGCTGGACTCTGCGATCCTCAAGGATCTCTACCGGCCGATCGGCTTCTACAAGCCGGGTGATCCCGTCCCCGCGCCGAACGGCTACTACGGCTCGGTGGAGAAGGCCGGGATGGTGAACGGCCGGCGCTTCAACCCGTCGGGCAACTACAACGCCTTCGACAACAACGTCTTCGAGACGCTCGCGCTGCCGTTCCGCGCGGCCGGGGACACGACCACCGACGACCCGTTCGGCAACGCTCCCAGGGGTCGCACGGAGAGCCCGATGCACGGCTTCTGCTCGCAGCCGAGCGACCCCCGCGCGCGCCCGGGCAACCCGGCGCTGAACCCCGGCGTCTGCCCGAACCACCAGCTCGAGTACATCGCGTACTACGAGGAGACGATGCGCGACATCCTCGGCGACTTCGGCATGACCTTCCGCCGCTACCGCTTCCAGAACCCGGGATCGGACAACACCCTCGCCGGCTCCGCGATCAACCCGGCGGCGGTCGTCCCCGGCGCCGACCACCCGGAGGAGACGGTGATCATCGGCGCCCACTACGACCAGACGAACGACGGCCCGGCGTCGACCTGGGACTCCGCCGAGGGCCACGCGCAGATCATCCGCGTCGCCAAGATCATGGCCGACTACTGGAAGCAGACCGGCACGCGTCCCTCGGCGACGATCAAGTTCATCCCGTGGGACGGCGAGGAGTCGGGCACGCTCGGCTCGCTCGACTACGCGACGAACAACATCGTGCCGGGCGAGGAGGATCAGGTCCGCTCCTACTTCAACACCGACCCGTGCGCCGGCGGCTACCCGGCGTTCCGGTCCAACACCGCCCCGGCGGAGCGCATCGATCTCGGCATCCAGCTCGCCGACCCCGACGAGCTCGAGTCGGGCATCGACAAGTCGCGGATCGAGGCGTTCAACCCGAAGGCCGAGCAGGACCTCGAGGCGGCCTTCGAGTACCTCGACGACAAGCTCAACAGCGTGACGGGTGCGCCCGAGATCTTCGTGTCGAAGGCCGAGGGCGGCGCGAGGGCCGACATCGGCCGGGACGTCACCATCTCCGGCAACCGCCCGTTCCTGTTCTCGAGCGACTGGCGCAACTTCGAGGTCCTGGGCATCCCGTTCTTCAACCCCGGCCCCGAGATCACCGGACCCGACAACTCCTTCGAGAACCCGGGCAACCCGGACGGAATCGCGATCCTCCACACGCCGAACGACAACATCCCGACCCTCAACCGGCTGACGGGCAACACCGCCCCGGCCGGCTCGGGCAGCCCGTCGAACTTCTCCGAGGGCTGGATCAAGGGCATGGAGATGTGCGCGCACCTGCTCGCCAACGGCATGCTGCAGCCCGAGCAGGTGGGGACGCAGGGCGTCAACGGCGACGTCGTCGCCTACTACGAGGCGCTGCCCAACGAGGCGGTCCAGAACCAGAAGGTGCGCTTCGACGCCGGCGGCTCGCACACGATCGTCCAGCCGAACCCCCGCAGCGTCTCCGACGCCGACCTGGAGTACACGTGGGACTTCGGCGACGGCACGACGGCGACCGGCCAGGTCGTCGAGCACGCCTACAGCGAGGCGCGGCCCGAGCCCTTCCCCTCGGTCCTGACCGTCCGCAACACGAGAACGGGCGCGACGGACACGATGCGCGTGCCGATCACGGTCGTCGGCTCGGACTTCGAGGGCCCGCAGCTGGCTCCGCCGCCGGCGGAGGACGCCGACGGCAGCTTCGAGCTCTCCTACAAGTACGACGGCGAGCGCGAGGGCGCCAAGCTCGACCGCTTCCGCATCGAAGAGTCGCGTGACTTCCGGACGCTCTTCGAGGATGCCGCGGAGGGCGACATCAAGGCGCTGTGGACGCCGAACCAGCCCAACGACGCCAATTCGACGAAGGACGACGACATCGAGCCGTGGCAGAAGCACCCCGGGTCGGCGCGCAAGTTCCGCGACGGCGACCCCAACCGGGAGTTCCGCGGGACGGCGTCGTACTGGACGGGCATCCAGCCCCAGAACTTCGCCCCCGCCGGTGAGGTCCAGAACGGGCAGTCTGTGCTGACGCTCAACCAGCCGCTGGCGGTGCCGCGCGAGGGCAGCCCCCTGCTGAGCTACTTCTCGCTGTTCCAGAACGAGGGCGACGATCGCGGGCGCGTCGAGGTCGCGGTCGACGACGGCGATCCAGCCACCGACCCCGAGTTCGAGACGGTGGACGAGATCTTCGCCGTGTCGACGGCCCTCGGCGGTCCGTTCGACCCGGCGATCTGCAACGCGGCGGAGCCTGAGACGTTCACGGAGACGCTGCAGCCCAGGACGGCCGACCTCAGCAATTACCGCGGCAAGTCGATCATCGTCCGCTTCGTGATGAGCTTCGGCCCCGACAACCGCCTCCTCTCGCAGCCCTGCGGCTGGTACATCGACGACATCAGGCTCCAGACCGGCATCTTCAACCTGATCGGCGAGACGCCGGAGCTGAAGTTCCCCGTCACGGGACGGCCCGCGGGCACGTTCTCCTACCGCGTCAAGGGCCTCTTCGACGACGGCGTGACCACCGAGTCCAGCAACGTCGAGACGACGCGCGTGACGGTCGGCGCCGGGGAGAGCGCCCGGCCCGAGGACGAGCGCCGGCGGGATGAGGAGCGCCGGCGGGCCGAGGAGGCGCGACGGGCCGAGGAGGCGCGACGGGCCGAGGAGGCACGGCGTGCCTGCCAGGCGCGGCTCGGGCTCGGCCCGATCCGGGCCCGGGAGACGCGTCGCAAGGGCGGCGTGAGGTTCGACTTCACCCGGCTCGTGGCCCAGCCGGTGACGGTCGACATCTTCCGGCAGTCGCGAGGCCGCAGGATCCTCGGGGAGCGCCGCGTCAAGCGCTTCACGAACCGGACGGGCTCGTTCACCTGGAACGGCCGCGACGCCCGCGGGCGCAAGGTGCCCAACGGCTTCTACTTCGCGCGCTTCCAGGTCAGGGCGCCGAACGGGCGGATCGACGCGGTGCGGATCACCCTCGGGCGCTCCAAGGGCCGCTTCGGGCCTCGCCGGGCGTTCTTCCAGCGCCAGTCGTGCGGGATCCTCGAGACCTTCAAGCTCTCGCGCCCCGTCTTCGGCGGGACGAGGAACCGGTCGCTGGGGATCGCCTACCGCCTCAACGAGCCCGCGACGGTGCGGGTGGTGGTGACCAACCGCCGCGAGCGCGTCGTGCGCCGGTTCGCCGCGCGGCAGGTCGCGGCCGGACGCACCCAGCGGCTCTCGCTGCGCGCCCGCGGGCTGCGTCGGGGCGACTACCGGGTGAAGCTCTTCATCACCCGCGGCGGCACCACCACGAGGGCGACGCTGGTCTCCAACCGGCTGTAGCTCGCAAGCGCAGGGGACCAGGCCCGCCGCCGTGCGG
>JALYMV010000148.1 GCA_030773575.1 Actinomycetota bacterium | reverse complement strand
CCGGGGTGGTCTGAGGACCAAGCGGGGCGACGACGACACGGATTCCGCGTGGCTCAGCCACGTGGGATTCGTGGCGGTGGCGCATCCGCGCAGCGTCCTGGGCCGCATCCGGGCGCTGCGGGACTTTTCGACAGGCTTCTAACTAAGGCCTGACCCCCCACCTGCCGATGAGACCCGCGTGACGTCCTTCCTCAAGCGCGCCGGGCGCTACTCGGACCTCATCGCCGCGGGCGCCGTCGTGCTCGTGGTCGTGATGATGGTCATCCCGCTGCCGCCGTTCCTGCTGGACCTCTTCATCACGCTCAACATCTCGGTGGCGCTGGTCATCGTGATGGCCACGCTCTACGTGCCGCGGGCGCTGGACTTCTCGTCCTTCCCGTCGCTGCTGCTGCTCACGACGCTGTTCCGGCTCGCGATCAACGTGTCCGTGACGCGCCTGATCCTGCTCGAGGGGGACGCGGGGCACGTCGTGGAGGCGTTCGGCAACTTCGTGGTCGGCGGCAACGTGGTGGTCGGCCTCGTCATCTTCCTGATCCTGATCGTCATCCAGTTCGTGGTCATCACGAACGGCGCCGGCCGCGTGGCCGAGGTGGGCGCGCGCTTCACCCTCGACGCCATGCCCGGCAAGCAGATGGCGATCGACGCGGACCTCAACACGGGCCAGATCACCGACGAGCAGGCGCGCAAGCGCCGCGCGGAGATCGCCCAGGAGGCCGACTTCTACGGCGCGATGGACGGTGCCTCGAAGTTCGTCAAGGGCGACGCGGTCGCCGGCATCCTGATCACGCTGATCAACCTGATCGGCGGCCTGATCATCGGCGTCGCCCAGATGGGCATGCCGTTCGGCGAGGCCGCGGCGCACTTCTCGCTGCTGACCGTCGGCGACGGCCTCTGCGCGCAGATCCCCGCCCTGCTGATCTCGGTCGCGACCGGCATCCTCGTCACCCGCTCGGCCTCCGAGAAGGACCTGGGCAACGACATCTCGGGGCAGATCCTCGACCAGCGCAAGGCGCCGCTGGTCGCCGGCGCGGTGATCTGCGGCTTCGCGCTGGTGCCGGGCCTGCCCAAGCTCCCCTTCCTGCTCATCGGCTCGATCTTCTTCGCCGTCGGCTGGGCCCTGCGCAAGGCGCCGAACGCGGCGCAGCGCGAGGCGGCGGCCGAGCTCGAGGCCGCCCAGCCGGCGCTCGAGGCGCCCGCGCCGCGCGACCAGGCGCTCGAGGCGCTCGCGCTCGACCCGCTCGAGCTGGCGATCGGCTTCGGCCTCGTCCCGCTGGTCGACCAGCAGGCCGGCGGCTCGCTGCTGGCCCGCGTCGGCATGGTCCGCCGCCAGATCGCCCACGAGCTCGGCATGGTCATCCCGCCGGTCCGCATCCACGACGACGTGGCGCTCGACTCCCACGAGTACGTGATGCGCGTGCGCGGCACCGAGGTCGCCCGCGGCGGCATCATGGCCGGCCACCAGCTCGCGATGGACCCGGGCGACGCGATGGGCCAGCTGGCCGGCGTGCCGACCGTGGAGCCCGCATTCGGCCTGCCGGCCGTCTGGATCGCCGACGCCACGCGCGCCGAGGCCGAGGCCCTCGGCTACACGGTGGTCGACGCGGAGTCCGTCGTCGTCACCCACCTCACGGAGACGATCCGCGCGCACGCCGCCGACCTGCTCACCCGCCAGGAGACGCGCCAGCTGCTCGACACGCTCAAGGAGCACAACGCCGCCGTGGTCGAGGAGGTCGTCCCCGACGCGCTGTCGGTCGGCGAGATCCAGCGCGTGCTGCAGTCGCTGCTGCGCGAGGGCGTCTCGATCCGCGACCTCGGCGCCGTCATCGAGGCGGTGGGCGACAAGGCCCGCCTCACGCGCGACCCGGCGATGCTCGCCGAGTACGCCCGCCAGGCGCTCGGGCGCACGATCGTCTCGCCGCACCTCGACCACGAGGGCGTGCTGCGGACGATCGCGCTCGACCCCGGGATCGAGCAGGAGGTCTCCGACGCCATCGTCCAGACCGCCGACGGCGAGTTCCTGGCCATGGACCCGAACCGCGCCCAGGCGCTGGTGGGCGCGTGCGCCGCCCAGGTCGAGCACGCCCTCCATGGCGGCGGCCGGCCGGTGCTCCTCTGCTCGGCGCGCGCGCGCCGCCATCTGCGCCGCCTGTGCGAGCAGAGCCTGCCCCAGCTCGCGGTCTGCTCCTACAACGAGGTCGCGCCCGGGGTCCGGGTCGAGACCATCGGCGTCGTCGGCGGCGCGCCCGAGCCCGCGCCCGCGTTCGCGTAGGCCGCGCGGGGGGAATGTCGATCCATGGGACGAACATGGACCGCGACGTGAAGACCTACCGGGGGCGCTCACTCGAGGAGGTGCTGCCGCAGATCCGGGCCGAGCTCGGCCCGGACGCGGTCGTCCTGCGCCGCCGCGAGGGGCTCACGGGCGGGGTCGGCGGATTCTTCCAGCGCCCCTACGTCGAGGTCGAGGCCTCCGGGCCCGAGGACGGCGCCGCCGCCATGCGCGCGGCGGCCGAGGCGGCGCTCGAGGCCCGCAACGACCGCGCCACCGTCGAGGGCCTCGCCTCGCCGGCGATCCAGCTCCTGCTCGACCAGGCCGCGCCGTTCGCCGACCAGCTCCAGTCCGCCCAGCACCACGAGGCCGAGCGCAGCGCCGCCGAGCGCGCCGCCGACATCCTCGGCTCGACCGCGATGTCCGATCCCGGCCTCTACGGCCCGCAGCCCAACGTCGCGCCGCCCCCGCCACCGGCCGCCGCCCGCGCGGCCGCGCCGGAGGCCGACCTCCTCTCGCCCGACCTCGTCGTCCCCGACGTCTTCGGCCCGCCGCCGCCCGACCCCTCCGCGGTGCTCGGCCCCGAGCCGCCGGCGTTCACACCGCCGGTCGTGCCCGAGCCCGTCGTGCTCGACGGCGACGAGGAGCCCGATGGCCCCGCCTCGAGC
>JALYMV010000147.1 GCA_030773575.1 Actinomycetota bacterium | reverse complement strand
GCGCGACCGAGGCGATCGCGCTCGTCGAGCAGGCGGTCGCCGCGCGCGGCGTCCGGCCAGGGACGCTGACCTTGGGGACCGACAACGGCTCGGCGTTCACCGCGCGCGCGTTCAAGCTCGTCCTCTCCGGCTTGGGCGTCGCGCACCGGCGCGGCGGCTACCGCGACCCAGAGAGCCAGGCGTTCATCGAGTCGTGGTTCGGCAAGCTCAAGGAGCGCTGCGTCTGGCTGCACGAGTTCGAGACCCTCGACCAGGCACGGGAGGTGATCGCCGCCCACATCGACCGCTACCACTACCGGCCCCACTCGGGCCTCAACTACCGCACGCCCGCCGAGGTCGCCCAAACCTGGGACGATGCCCTCGGAGACCTACAAACCCACGCGGCCTGAACTGTCAACAAGCGCGGGGAGCAGGCCAGAGGCGGTCATCGACGCGTTTGGCTTGGTGCAGCGCAGCTTGGAGGACCTGTGTGTCGGAGCGCTCGGCGGTACGGCTGAGGAGAGCGGCGGCGAGCTCAGGCCAGGCTCTGATCCTCGACGCGAAGTCCCGGTCCACCCTTCAGCGGCGGATATGTGCGCACAAAGGACGACGGCGTGTACCGCTGCACGGCCTGCCCGACGGAGCTGTTCTCCTCCCAGACGAAGTTCGACTCCGGCACGGGGTGGCCGAGCTTCACCGACCCCGCGGTGGCCGCCAACATCGAGCTACGCGAGCACCGAAGCCTGTTCATGCGCCGAACCGAGGTGACGTGTGCCACCTGCGGCGGCCACCTCGGGCACGTCTTCGACGACGGGCCCCGACCCGGCGGCCAGCGCTACTGCATCAACTCCACAGCGCTCGAGTTCGATCTCGTACCCCCGGATGAGGGCTAGATCGAGGGCCGCGCCGGCCCGACGAGCCACCCGGCTCCCGGCGTCGCTTCATCGAGGCACCTAGCTTCTGGCTCCGGGCGCCGGCCCGGCGCGCGAAGCGCGGAGCTGGGTGTACGCGGCGTCCAACGCGGTTTGCATCGGGTGGATATCGCGACGTGCGGTGGAGAGTAGGTAACCGCCTTGGATTGCGATTAGTGTGGTTTCGGCAAGTAGCACCGGCCGGGCTCCTGGCGCGAGCAGCCCCTTGTCTTTCATCGTTGTGAACGAGTCGGCGAGGAGGTTCTCCCAGCGCGAGAAGGATTTGGCGACATGACGTTGCATGGTGGGGCTGGAGGCGCTCAGCTCGACTGCCAGCGAGCCGACAGGGCAGCCCTTGAACCCGCGTTGCTCCTGACCGGCTATCAGTGAGTCAAACCACCCCCGGATTCCACTCCAGGTGTCCAGTCGAAGCTCGCTGAACCCGTCGAAGACGGTCTCGAGCTGGAGATCGAGGACAGCCGTCACGAGGCCGTCCTTGCTTGAGAAGTAGTGGTAGAACTGGCTCTTTCCGCAGCCCGAGGCGACGAGCACATCATCCACGGCCGTGGCCTTGACCCCGTGCTCGTACATGAGCGCTGCGGCGGCGCTGATGATCGCCCGCTTGCGCTCTCTTCCGCGTGCTGTCTTTGGCTCTGGCAGTGAGCGCCCCTGACCGGACATGCCTAGCACCCTGGCGGTGCTGTACTGTGCGGTACAGAATAGTTGGTCAGGGAACCTAAAGGGAGGATCCGCCGTGGTGCGCGAGTACGGGAAGGTCGTCGGAGTAACGGTAGTCGTGATCGGCGTCGTCGGGCTGCTGCTTGGACAGAAGTCTTTGTTCGGAGTTCTCAATATCGACTTCGCCGAAGATGTCATTCATCTGGTCACGGGCGGGCTACTGGCCTACGTCGGCTTTGCCAAGCGCGCCAGCGGCGTGGCGCGCACAGTAGTCGGCGCGATAGGGGTGGTGTACCTGCTCGTAGGCGCGATCAGCTTCGCCGAGCCCAACCCACTCGGGCTCTTTCCGAGCGAGTACAGCGTGCTCGACAACCTCATCCATCTCACGCTCGGCATCCTCGCCGTTGCGGTGGCTTGGCTGCTGCCCGGACGCGACCGACCGAGCGCGCGGACCGCATAAGGGGGATATCTCATGACGAGCACACCCTCGCTGACCAACGGAGCTTTGGCGGGCGTGATCGGGACCGCGGCGTCGACCTCGACCCGCGTCAACGCGATCGTCGCCGGGCAGTCGACGACGACGATGTTGTAGCCGCCGGCCTCGGTCAACATGACCGACGAAGGCGCCCTGCAGGGCGCCGCGGAGGTCCGGTCGATCGTCGCCCAGCTCGCCCGCCGCGTCGACGTCCGCGTCCGCGCCGTCGTTGGGCAGATGGTCGACCGCCGGCGGGTCGTCTACCAGCAGATGAACGCCGGCCTGCCGGAGCTCGGCCTGCCGATCGCGCGGACGGAGATCCCGCTCACCGCGGCCTTCCAGAACGCGGCCGCGGAGCGGCTGCCATTGCTGCAGTGGCGGAGGCACGCGCCGGGTGCCGAGGCCTACCGCGAGCTGGCCGCCGAGTTGCGCGTCCCGATCACGGCGGCGGCGGCATGAGCGGGCAGATTCGCCGCAAGCTCACCGCGATCGACGACCCGCTGTTGTGTGTCGA
>JALYMV010000146.1 GCA_030773575.1 Actinomycetota bacterium | reverse complement strand
CGACGCCCCGAGCGCGTCGAAGAGCGGCTCCCAGGAGCGCCGCGGGTAGCCGAGCAGCTCCTTGCGCGCCTCGCGCCCCTTGAGCTGCCGGCGCATCGTGAGCTTCCCCCACAGCCACGCCATCGAGATGTCCTCCGCGCGGTCGCCGAACTTGCCGCGCAGCAGCGGGCCCCAGACCTTCTCCCACGCCTCGGCGCCCATCTCGCGCTGCACCCAGGCCGCCGCCGTCTCGCCCTCGTAGGGCGCCACCCCGACCCGGCCCGCCGCGCGCTGGAGGCGCAGGACGGCGACCCCCATCCGGATCCGGGCGGCGGGCGAGAGGGGGCCGAAACGCAGCAGGTCGATCGGGCCGGTGAACGGCCACGAGCGCCCCCCGAGGAAGAAGGCGACCGAGGACGGCCGCCACTCGAGCTCGTCCGGCATCCCGAGCTCCTCGTAGAGCGCGGCGATGTGGCGGTCGCTCGTGAAGAGGTGGTGGTAGTAGCGCTCCAGCCGCGCCCCGCCGCCGACGTCGAGGGTGGCGGCCTGGCCGCCGAGCCCGGGCCAGCGCTCGTAGACGTCGCAGACGTGGCCGGCCTGGGTGAGGCGGTGGGCGCAGACGAGCCCGGCGACGCCCGCGCCGGCGACGCCGACCCTCACCCGCGGCCCTGGTCGGCCGCGGCCGAGCCCGCCGCCTCCGCGGGGTCGCCGGTGTCGCCGGTGTCGCGCTTGACCACGTAGAGCGGCCGCCGCTTGACCTCGTCGTAGATCCGCCCGACGTACTCGCCGATCACCCCGAGCGTCATGAGCTGGATCCCGCCGATGAGCAGGACCGCGAACAGCACCGACGGCACGCCGCGCTCGTAGATGCCGGCGTAGCGGGCGATCACCGTGAGCGGCAACAGCGCGAACGCGATCAGCGCGAACGCGAGGCCGAGCAGCGTGGCGATCTGCAGCGGGACGTGGGAGAAGGACGCCACGCCGTCGAAGCCGAAGCGCAGCATCTTGCCGAGGCTGAACTTCGTCGCGCCGCTGGTGCGCGCCTCGCGGTCGTACTCGACCACGTCGGTCTCGAAGCCGACCCAGGAGGTCATCCCGCGCAGGAAGCGGTTGCGCTCGCGCAGGCCGCCGAGGGCGTCGACCACCTGGCGGTCGAGCAGCCGGAAGTCGCCCGCGTTGGGCTCGAGCGGGACCTGGGCGAGTCGCCCGAGCAGCGCGTAGAAGCCGCGCGCGGTCAGGAGCTTGAAGCGCGTCTCGCCGGCGCGCATGCGGCGCTTGGCGACCACGACGTCGATCCCGTCGCGCCAGCGGGCCAGCAGCGACGGGATGACCTCGGGCGGATCCTGCAGGTCACCGTCGATGAGCACGACGGCGTCGCCGCGCGCGCGGTCGAGCCCCGCCGTGAGCGCGAGCTGGTGGCCGAAGGAGCGCGAGAGGTGCAGGACGCGCATGCGCGGATCGGTAAGCGCCAGCTCGTCGAGCAGCTCCGGGGTGCCGTCCGTCGAGCCGTCGTCGACGACGATGAGCTCGAAGGGGATCCCCTCGAGCGCCGCCGCCACCCGGGCGTGGAAGGCGCCGACGAGCCGCTCCTCGTCGAGCATCGGCGCCACCACGCTGAGCAGGTGCAGCTCCCGGGGCATCCGTCACTACTCTAAGGCCCCCGTGCGACGCCTGCCGACCGTCACGCCGCGCACCTATCTGCGGATCGCGTACGCCGCCCTCGGGGTCCTCACGCTCATCGTCTTCACGGGCGCCGCGGTGCGCTTGACCGGCTCGGGCCTCGGCTGCCCCGACTGGCCGAAGTGCAACGGCGCGAGCCTCGCGCCCGAGCTCGAGACCCACGGCCTGATCGAGTTCGGCAACCGGCTGCTCACCGGCGTCGTCGGGTTGCCGTGCATCCTCGCCTTCCTCGCGGCATTCCGCCGCCGCCCCTATCGCCGCGACCTGACGCTGATCGCCTTCCTGCTGCCGCTCGGCGTCCTCGCCCAGGCGATCCTGGGCGGGATGACGGTCTGGTACGACCTCGCGCCGGGCTGGGTGATGGGCCATCACCTGCTCTCCATGCTGCTGCTGGTCGCCGCCGTCTCGCTCGTCTGGCGCTCCCGCTACGAGCCGGGGGAGCGGCCGTGGGCGACCGACCGCGCCGCCACCTGGGCGGTGCGCGCGCTCGCGCCTTTGGGGTTCGTCGCCATCGCGGCGGGGACCGTGGCCACCGCGGCCGGCCCGCACGCCGGCGGGGAGGGCACCGGGGACGAGGTCGACCGCATCGAGTGGTTCGGCCTCGAGACGCTCGAGTGGGCGATCAAGGGGCACGCCCGGATCGCCGCCGCGCTCGGCCTCGCCGCCGTGGGGGTGTGGTGGCTGCTGCGCCGCCGCGGGGGCGACACGCTCACCCGCCGGGCGCTCACCGTCGTCTGCCTGCTGCTCGCCGCGCAGGGCGCGGTGGGGACGACGCAGTACCTGCTCGAGCTGCCGCCGGGGATCGTCTGGGTCCACGTCGCGCTCGCGGCGCTGACCTGGATCGCGCTGCTGTGGGCGG
>JALYMV010000145.1 GCA_030773575.1 Actinomycetota bacterium | reverse complement strand
GCGCGCAAGGCGGTCGAGGCCGCGCTCGCCGCCCGCGCCGAGGCGCTCGAGCGCTCGGAGCTCGACGCCCGGCTGGCCGCCGACCGCGTCGACGTCACGCTGCCCGGCTCACCCGTGGCCGCCCCGGGCCGGCTGCACCTGCTCACCGCCACCCGGCGCGAGATCGAGGACGTCTTCATGGGGCTCGGCTTCCGGATCGCCGAGGGTCCCGAGGTGGAGTACGTCCACTACAACTTCGACGCGCTCAACCACGACGCCGCCCACCCGGCGCGGCAGCGGTCGGACACGTTCTACGTGGCCGGCGATGTGGTGTTGCGTACGCACACCTCGCCGATGCAGGTGCGCTCGATGGAGCTCCAGCCACCGCCCATCTACATCGTGGTCCCCGGCCGCACCTACCGGCGCGACTCCGACGCCACCCACACGCCGCAGTTCCACCAGATCGAGGGCCTCGCGGTCGACGAGGACGTCACGCTCGCCGACCTCAAGGGGACGCTCCTGGCCTTCGCGCAGGGGATCTTCGGCGAGGACCGCGACGTCCGCCTGCGGCCGCACTTCTTCCCCTTCACCGAACCGAGCGTCGAGGTCGACGTCTCCTGCTTCAACTGCCGCGACGGCTTCCTGCGCGACGGCTCGCGCTGCCCGCTGTGCAAGGGCACCGCGTGGATCGAGATCCTCGGCTCGGGGATGGTCGACCCCAATGTCTTCGAGTACGTGCGCGAGCACGGCTACGACTCCGAGCGCGTGCAGGGCTTCGCGTTCGGCATGGGGATCGAGCGGATCGCGATGCTCCGCCACGGCATCCCCGACCTGCGGCTGTTCTACGAGAACGACCTGCGCTTCCTGGAGCAGTTCGGATGAGGGTGCCGCTCTCCTGGCTGCGCGCCCACTGCGACCCGGGACTATCCGCGCGCGAGCTGGCCGGCCGGCTGGCGATGACCGGCACGGAGGTCGACCGCATCCACGCCCACGGCGTCGGCGCGCTCGAGTGCTTCGTGGTCGGCCGCGTGCTGACCGCCGAGCAGCACCCCGACGCCGATCGCCTTTCGGTCTGCACGGTCGCGGTGGGGGAGGGCGACGTGGCCCACATCGTCTGCGGGGCGCCGAACGTGGCGGCCGGCCAGACCGTCGCGGTCGCCCGGCCCGGGGCGATCATGCCCGACGGCACGAAGCTCGAGAAGGCCAAGCTCCGCGGCCAGCCATCGGAGGGGATGATCCTCGCCGAGGACGAGATCGCCATCGGCACCGACCACGACGGGATCATGGTCCTGAGCGAGGACCTCATCCCGGGGACGCCCCTCGAGGAGGTCCTGCCGCTCGCCGATGAGGTCCTCGAGCTCGAGATCACCCCGAACCGGCCGGACTGCCTGGCGGTCTACGGCGTGGCGCGCGAGCTGTACGCCGCCACGGGCGCGCCGCTCGGGCCGGAGCCGTGGGCCGATGACCCGGGGACGCCGGGCGAGGTCGCCGGCGTGGAGGTCGTCGTGGAGGCCGCGGACCTCTGCCCGCGGTTCACCGCGCGGCTCTTCGAGGACGTGACGATCGGGCCCTCGCCCGCGTGGCTCAAGGCGCGGCTGATGGCGGCGGGCCAGCGGCCGATCTCCAACGTCGTCGACATCACGAACTACGTGATGCTCGAGACGGGCCAGCCCTTGCACGCCTTCGACTTCGACCGGGTGGCGGGCGGCCGGCTCGTGGTGCGCCGGGCGGGCGCCGGCGAGCGGATGACCACGCTCGACGACGTCGAGCGGAGCCTCGATCCCGACGTCTGCCTGATCGCCGACGACGACGGCCCGACCTCGATCGCCGGGCTGATGGGCGGCGCGCGGTCCGAGGTCTCCGGCGAGACGAGGCGGGTGCTGATGGAGGCGGCGACCTGGAACGGCCCGAACCTCCAGCGCTCCTCGACCCGGCTGGGGCTGCGCACGGAGGCCTCCGGGCGCTTCGAGAAGCAGCTCGCGCCCGAGCAGGCGATGTGGGGGCAGACTCTCGCGGCGAAGCTGATGGTCGAGCTGTGCGGCGCGCGCCTCGCCGACGGGACGGTCGATGTCGGCGGGGCGGGCCCCGAGCCCGCGGTCCTGCGGCTGCGTGACGCCCGGGTGAGCGGCCTGCTCGGCACGGCGGTCGAGCGGTCCGAGAGCGCGGGGGTGCTCGAGCGCCTCGGCTTCGGCGTGGAGGAGGCGGCCGACGGCCTCGACGTCACCGTGCCGCCCCACCGCCGCAACGACGTCACCCGCGAGGTCGACGTCATCGAGGAGGTCGCCCGGCTCGCCGTGCTCGACCGGCTGCCCGCGACGCTCCCGTCGCGCCGCGGCGCCAGCGGCCGGCTCTCGGT